>JBEIPX010000455.1:0-2852 GCA_040376815.1 Bradyrhizobiaceae bacterium | reverse complement strand
TGCATCGGCTGTCGTACGCTGATCGGCGGTGACGCCCTTGGCCGGGGCGGCCACGGTGATGCCGCGGCCGATCGCGGCCGGCGTATTCGGCATTGCGCGAACGACTGCGCCGCCGACCGTTTCCTCCAGGCTGGCGATGGTGATGCCGGCCATAATCGACACAACGAGCGTTTGCGGCGAAGCGTAGTTCTTCAGCGTGGTGCCGGCCTCATGAAACGTCTGCGGCTTGAGCGCGACAACAAGAGTTGAGGCTGTCTCCGGCAGCGGAGGATTGAGACGAACCCCCTTCGGCTCCAGTGTGCGGATGTCACCGGATAGATACGGATCGAGGACGGTGACACGTTTCGGGTCGAGCCCCTGCGCGAGCCAGCCGGTCAGCATGGCGCCGCCCATCTTGCCGGCGCCTGCGAGAACGAGGGGGCCTGTCAGGCCAGCGAGCGAATTCGGGGACTGAGTCATGGCTGCGCTCCGGTTATCGACTATGTCATATCCCAAACGCAGACGGCCGGGACAAGCCCGGTCGCGAGAAAACAGAAATTGGATTGGGCTTACGCCTCGCCGGCGGTATCGAACATGGCGGCGGTCATGGCCTCGTCCGCGGTCTTTCCGGCCCAAACCACGAATTGCAGTGCCGGATAGTAGCGCTCGCAGGCATCGAGCGCGTTGTTCATCATCACCTCGCACTGCGCGGGCGAAGCGGTCGTGCCACCCGGCAGCGCAATCCCGTGCCGGTACATGATCGAGCCGGTCGCGGTCCACACATCGAAATGTCCGAGCCAGAGCTGTTCGTTGATCGCCGCGATCAGCCGCTGCACTTCGGCGCGGCGGCTTTCGGGAATTTTCATGTCAAAGGCGCAGGCAAGATGCAGCGACTCGATCTCGGTCATCCAGGTGAAGGCGAGCTGATAGTCGGTCCACTGGCCCTTCGAGAGAATCGTCACTTCATCGTCGCCGGAGCGCTCGAAGGTGAGATCGTTCGATGCGGCGATGTCCTCGATCACCGCCAGCGGGTTGCCCCTGGAATCGATCACGCTGTCCAAGTGGGACATGTCAGCCGTCCTGTTCGAATGAGAGGAGCGCACCGAATACAAGACGCCGGACTTGCGCGATTGACGCACGACTCTTGCTCGTCACTGGGGCGCGGCTTGTCGTTATTTAGCCGTTGAGCGCGCCGCGATGTCTTGCAAGGCGTTCAGCAAGTGATCAGTGATTTGCGGAATCGGCGCAACAGGCGCTCGAATCCTTCCACAGCCAAAGGGTTAAAATCCCCAGCTCATCAACAGGCTGATGAGAACAAACCGGAATCGGATTTTGGCAAACTGTGTTCCGCTCTGCGGGTTGCCTCCCGGTTTGCCGCAAGGGCTCCATGCGCGTGGGCCGGGTTGCCGCTTCAAATTCCTCGACTCATACTCGCCGCGCTGCTCATTCCGGGCAGCATTGTTCTCAGGGCGGGGTGAAAGTCCCCACCGGCGGTAAGGGCGATGAGCCCAAGCCCGCGAGCGCCTTCTCTCCTGCAATGGGCGGGAAGGGTCAGCAGATTCGGTGCAACTCCGAAGCCGACGGTTAAAGTCCGGATGAAAGAGAACGGGAGGCAAAGCCGTGCGCGCAAGCGTGCGGCCGAAGGCCCGTATGCCCTGATTCTGGTCCTAATTGGAGAGAGCCATGAATCAGATGTCTGATACCCTTGTTGCTACCGACGTTTCCACCGCACTCGCGGCTCAATTGGATATCCCGGCTGAGCCGATCGTCACGCCACCGCCGAAGCCTCAGGGCTTCGCGGAACCGCAACGCGTTGCCTTCATCCACTCGTCCTGGCATCGCGACATCGTCATGGAGTGCCATGCGGCCTTCATGAGCGAGATCGCGTCGCTCGGCGTTCCCGCGTCCCGCGTGGATACGTTCGAGCTGCCGGGCGCATTCGAGATCCCGCTGCATGCGCAGCTTCTCGCCCGCAGCGGCCGCTACACCGCGATCGTTGCGGCGGGTCTCGTCGTCGACGGCGGCATCTATCGCCACGATTTCGTGGCATCGACGGTGATCGATGCGTTGATGCAGGTGCAGCTTGCGACGTGCGTGCCCATCTTCTCGGCGGTGCTGACACCGCAGCAGTTCCATGAGCACGAGACTCATCTCACCTTCTTCCGCCAGCACATGCTGGTGAAAGGTGCGGAGGCGGCGCGCGCCTGCGCGTCGACCTTGCGGGCGCTCGAAATGCTGCCGCGCCGGATCGCGGCGGGGATTGGTTAGCAGTTCAAACGAAAACGGCGGGCACATCGGCCCGCCGTTTTCTTTTCATTCCTGAAATCTCAGTCGAACAGGCTCGACACCGACTCTTCGGATGCGGTGCGGCCGATCGCTTCGCCCATCAGCGTCGAGATCGAGAGCGTGCGGATGTTGTGTGCGATGCGCACGGCTTCCGTCGGCTGGATCGAGTCGGTGATCACCAGCTCTTTCAGCTTTGAGGCGGTGATGCGTGCGGTAGCACCGCCGGAGAGCACGCCATGAGTGATGTAGGCGTAGACATCCTTGGCGCCGTTGGCGAGCAGCGCATCGGCCGCGTTCACCAGCGTGCCGCCCGAGTCGACGATGTCGTCGATCAGGATGCAGGTATACCCGGTGACGTCACCGATCACGTTCATCACTTCGGATTCGCCGGCGCGTTCGCGGCGCTTGTCGATGATGGCGAGCGGCGCATTGATGCGCTTGGCGAGACCGCGGGCGCGGACCACGCCGCCGACGTCGGGCGACACGACCATCAGGTTGGCGAGGTCGAAGTTCTCGCGGATGTCGCGCACCATCACCGGCGACGCATAGAGATTGTCGGTCGGGATATCGAAGAAGCCCTGGATCTG
>JBEIPX010000426.1:0-3081 GCA_040376815.1 Bradyrhizobiaceae bacterium | reverse complement strand
CGGTGGTGCCGGCTGCCTTCGCGGTCGGCGAGATCGTCAACGCCTCGGGCCGCGATGTGCTGACCGCGATCGTCGCCGGATATGAAGTCTGCTGCCGTCTCGGCAATGCACTCGATCCGACCTCGCATTACGCGAAGGGCTTCCATCCGACCGCGACCGCCGGCACATTCGGCGCCGCTGCTGCGGCGGCGAAACTCTACAAACTCTCCACCGAACAGATCGTCTCGGCATTCGGCGTGTCGGGCAGCCAGGCCGCGGGCTCGTTGCAATTCCTGCTCAACGGCGCGTGGAACAAGCGCTATCAGGTCGGCGCGGCCGCGATGAACGGCGTCGTCGCCGCGACACTCGCGAAAAACGGTTTCATCGGATCGAGCGACGCGGTCGAGGGCAAGCACGGCCTCCTCGTCGGCTACAGCGACAACGCGCATCCGGAAAAGGCCGTCGCCGGTCTCGGCACCGTCTATGAGACGCTGAAGGTCGGCATCAAGCCGTATCCGAGCTGCCGTTACACGCACGCGGCGATCGATGCGCTGATCGCCATGCGACGCGATCACAACCTGACGCCCGACAATATCCAGAAGGTCGAGATCGGCCTGCACCGCAACGGCATCACGCTCACCGGCGACGCCTCGACGAAGCGGCGGCCGAAGAACGTGGTCGGCGGCCAGTTCTCGATGTTCTTCACCGGCGCGGTCGCCCTCGATCAGGGCTCGTTCGGCTGGGACGACTACAAGCGCCTCAACGATCCGGCGCTGCTCGCGCTGTCCGACAAGATCGACGTGGTGCAGGACGATCGCCTCGAGGTCGGCCGCACGCATCCGTTCGGCGCGCGCGTCACCGTCAAGACGCTGGACGGCACCCACGAGCGGCTGCACGACGATCCGTCGGGCGAACCGGCCTCGTTCCCGCCGCAGACGGCGATGCAGCAGAAGTTCATGCAGCTCGCCAAGCCCGTGCTCGGCCATCGCGCCGCGAGCTTTGCCGAAGCCATTCTCGGCATCGACAAGCTCGATCAGGTGCGGCTCGCCGCGGGGCTCGGCCGGCCGCAGTAGTAGTACCGCTGCTCGTGCTTCAAAAAGCCGTATAGCCGCCGTCGATCACGAAACAGTCGGTCGTGTGATACGACGACGCCTTGCTCATCAGATAGACGGCGATGCCGCCGAAGTCCGACGGCTCGCCGAAGCGCCGCACCGGAATGCGCGGCATCACGTTGTCGACGAACTTCTCGTTCGCCATGATGCCCGCGGTCATGTCGCTCTTGATCCAGCCCGGCAGGATGGCATTCGCGGTGACGCCGTTGCGCGCGAGTTCGACGCCGAGCGCCCGCACCAGCGCATTGATCGCCGCCTTCGTCGCCGCGTAATGCTCGTTGCGCGCCGTGCCGTAGAGCGACGCGAGGCTTGAGGTCGCGACCAGGCGGCCGAACGCATCGCCTTTTGCCGCACGCTCGGTCATGTGCCGCGCCGCCGCCTGAAACGCATGAAAGACGCCGTCGAGATTGGTCGCGAACATGGCGCGCCATTCCTCTTCCGTGCGCTCGATGAACGAGCGGCGTCCGCCGCCGCCGATACCGGCGTTGGCAAAGCAGCCGTCGACGCGGCCGAAGGTATCGAGCGTCTTGGCCATCGCCGCATTGACCGACGCCGCATCGGTCACGTCGCAGATCACGCTGGCGGCTTTGCCGCCGGCCTTGACGATGCCCTCGACCGACGCCTTGTTCTTGTCGGCGTTGCGGCCCCAGATCGATACGGCGCAGCCCTGTGCCGCGAGCGCCTGCGCGATGCCAAGTCCGATGCCGCCGTTACCGCCGGTGATCACCGCGACGCGGCCGTTCAGATCGAAAATGCTCATGCGTACACTCCCTGTTTTCTTATGACGCTCGTCTTTTATGGCTTGCCATTTCGCGCTAGCTACAGCGAACATTCAAGCACGTCGTCTGAAAACGCAACTGCACTCAGTTCCGCTAGGCGATACTGGCCATGGCGTCGCATGCGAACCCAGCAAAGAAACGAGAGGAAACCATGCAGTTCAAACACGTCACGCTGGAGATCAACGATCTCGTCGCAGTCCTGAAGCTCGACCATCAGGAGGTGATGAACGCCGTCTCGATGGACATGCTCGGCGGCCTCGGCGAGGCCCTCGATGCCATCGACGAGAAGCGCGACGAGGTGCGCTGCGTGGTGCTGACCGGCGCGGGCCGCGCATTCTGCACCGGCGCCAATCTGCAGGGCCGCAACCAGCAGACCTCGAAGCGCAGCAACGCCGGTCAATCGCTCGAAGTCGGCTTCCATCCGTTCCTGCGCCGCCTGCGCAACCTGCACTGTCCGCTGATCACCGCGGTGAACGGCCCGGCCGCCGGCGCCGGCATGAGCTTCGCACTGATGGGCGACATGATCCTGTGCGCGCGCTCGTCGTATTTCCTGCAAGCCTTCCGCCGCATCGGCCTCGTGCCGGATTGCGGATCGACGTGGCTGTTGCCGCGCATGATCGGCAAGGCCCGCGCGATCGAGCTGTCGCTGATGGGTGAGCGCCTTCCCGCCGAGACCGCGCTCGCCTGGGGCCTCGTCAACAAGGTCCACGACGACGCCGTACTGATGGACGAAGCGATGAAGCTCGCGAAGGATCTCGCCAACGGCCCGACGGTGGCGCTGACGCAAATCCGCAAGCTTTATTGGGAAAGCCCGGACAACTCGTTCGAGGAACAGCTCAACATGGAATATCAATCCCAGCGCATCGCAGGTGCCGCGAGCGACTTCAAGGAAGGCGTCACCGCGTTCCTCGAAAAGCGCCCGGCGAAGTTCACGGGCAAGTAAGCGCCCGCATATCGCTCGTCATTGCGAGGAGCGAAGCGACGAAGCAATCCAGTTCTTGCTCTTGACTGGATTGCTTCGCTTCGCTCGCAATGACGGGGCCCACAAACAAAAAGCCGCGCATCAGCGCGGCTTTTTCATTTGAACCAATGCAGACGGATCAGGCCGCGCCGCTCATGTAGGTCTCGCGGCGGCCGAGCATCCGCTCCGCGGCATTCTTGGCGTCGGCCTTGGTCAGCGTCGCGCAGGTACGATACTCAAGATCAGGCAT
>JBEIPX010000418.1:0-3146 GCA_040376815.1 Bradyrhizobiaceae bacterium | reverse complement strand
CTCGTTCTCGGGCCGCTCTTGTCATTCCCTGCGATCAGGACACCCTGGTCGCCGCTATCTCTTTCGCTCCGGGCCTCTCGCCCGGGACCGCCGCGAACAGCGGAGCCTGATCAGATCGTGCGGCCACCCGAGCCACAAACGCGAACACGACGCCCACCCCAACTCTCCTTTTTCAGGAGGCCTGATTTGGGGCCCGGCATCGTCTCAGAATGATCCGACAGGATGCCGAGGTATTAAGGGATTCAGCGCCGTTTCGTCAACCGTTTCGGCGCTTTAGCCCGCATTTTAGCGGCCTTTTTCGAGGTCTTGCGAGCTGCCTTTTTGGCTCCCTTGCCAGCAGCTTTGCTCTTGGGAGCCTTGGAAGCCTTCCGGGCCGATTTGGCCGCGGATTTCGGCTTGGACGCCTTGGCGGCGGAACTCTTGCCCTTAGCCTTCCGGGCAGCCTTGGGGGCCTTCTTCACAGCCTTCTTGGCTGCAGGCTTGTTCGCAACCGGAGCTTGGGACTGAGTTTTCGCCTTGCGGCCAGCCGCCTTTTTCTCGGCCGCCCTCGCCTCAGCCGCCGCAATGCGGGCCAGCAGGTGGGCGATCTCCGCCGTGACCTCCTCGATGGACATCATGCCATCGACGGTCATCAGCTTGCGCCGCTCCGAATAATAATGAACCAGCGGCTCGGTCTGCCCGCGATAGGCGGCAAGGCGCTTGGTCAGCACTTCAGGCGTATCGTCGACACGCACGGTCTCGCCGCGTGCTTCCATCTGCGCGACGCGCGCTTCGACCCGCTGCAGCAGCGCGCTTTCGTTGACGCGCAGTTCGACGACGGCGTCGAGCTTGAGGCCCTTCTTCTTCAGCAGCGCGTCGAGCGCTTCGGCCTGCGGCACCGTGCGCGGGAAACCATCGAGGATGAACCCCTTCGATGCATCCGGCTGTTCGATGCGATCGGAAATGATACCGACGACAACCTCGTCGGGCACCAGCGCACCACTCGCCATGATGTCCTTGGCCTTGAGTCCGATCGGCGTTTCCGCCGCGACCGCTGCGCGCAACATCTCTCCGGTGGAGAGCTGAACGATCTTGTACCGTTCAACGAGGCGCTGCGCTTGCGTTCCCTTGCCGGCCCCCGGCGGCCCGAGAAGAATCAGCCTCATCGACGGCGGCCTTTCAGTTTGGATTTCTTGATCAGCCCTTCATACTGATGGGCCAGCAAATATCCCTGCACCTGCGCCACCGTATCCATCGTCACGCTGACGACGATGAGCAGCGACGTGCCGCCGAGATAGAACGGCACGGACGCGTAGGAAATCAGAATTTCCGGAATCAGACAGACGACCGCCAGATAGATCGCGCCAATCACGGTGATACGGGACAGCACATAGTCGATGTACTCGGCCGTGCGCTCGCCTGGACGAATGCCGGGGATGAAGCCGCCGTGCTTCTTCAGGTTGTCGGCCGTCTCGGTCGGGTTAAACACGATCGCCGTATAGAAGAAGGCGAAGAACACGATCATGCCGAGATAGAGGATGAGGAACAGCGGCCGGCCGTGACCGAGCTGGGTCGTCAGCCACTGGAACCACTCCGGTCCCTTGCCCGCATTGAAGCTCGCAATCGTCGTCGGCAAGAGCAGCAGCGACGACGCGAAGATCGGCGGAATCACGCCCGACGTGTTGAGCTTGAGCGGCAGATGCGAGGACTGGCCCTCGAACATCTTGTTGCCGACCTGGCGCTTCGGATATTGGATCAGAAGCCGGCGCTGCGCGCGCTCGACGAACACGATCAGCGCGATCACGGCCGTAGCCATGATGATGATCGCGAGAATGAAGATCGTCGACAGCGCGCCCTGACGGCCGAGTTCGAGCGTGCCGGCAATGGCCGACGGCAATTCCGCGACGATGCCCGCCATGATGATCAGCGAAATGCCGTTGCCAATGCCGCGCGAGGTGATCTGCTCGCCGAGCCACATCAGGAACATGGTGCCGCCGGTCAGCGTGACCACGGTCGAGAAGCGGAAGAAGTAACCCGGGTCGGCGACGACGTTGCCCGCGCCCTCAAGACCCACGGCGATGCCGTAGGCCTGGAACACGGCGAGGATTACAGTGAGGTAGCGGGTGTACTGGTTCAGCATTTTGCGGCCCGACTCGCCCTCTTTCTTGAGCGCTTCGAGCTGCGGCGAAACCGTCGTCAAAAGCTGAATGATGATCGATGCCGAGATGTACGGCATGATGTTCAGCGCGAAGATCGCCATGCGGTTGATGCCGCCGCCGGCAAACATGTTGAACATGCCGAGGATGCCGCCGGCCTGCGACTTGAAGACCTGATCCCAGATGTTGGGATCGATGCCGGGAAGCGGAATGTAAGTGCCGAGACGATAAACGAGCAGCGCACCCAGGGTGAACCAGATGCGCTTCTTCAGTTCGTCGGCTTTTGCGAACGCCGAGAAATTGAGATTTGCTGCAAGTTGTTCTGCTGCTGAGGCCATGTCTGGCTCCGATCCCCTTGTTCGCCGCGACCGGCCGTCCGTCCTAGGCGATGACCGTCGTCATCGATTCAGGCGTCATACAGACATAGCGCCGGCGCCGCCCCTCACAAGGCCGCGACGGCAGAATCACGCAGCCTCGCCTTCGGCTTTCTTCGGGGCCAGGATCTTGACCGAACCGCCCGCCTTTTCGACCGCGGCGACAGCCGACTTCGACGCGCCGTGCACTTCCACCGTGATCTTCGCCTTGATTTCACCACGGCCGAGCAGACGAACACCATCGCGTGAACGGCGCAGGATGCCGGCCTTTACCAGCGACTCCGCGTTCACGGTATCCTTGGCGTCGAACTTCTTGGCATCGATCGCCGCCTGAATCCGGTCGAGATTCACCTCGACCAGATCGAGCGCGAAGATGTTGTTGAAGCCGCGCTTCGGCAGACGGCGATGCAGAGGCATCTGGCCGCCTTCGAAACCCTTGATGCGCACGCCCGAACGCGCGGTCTGACCCTTGCCGCCGCGGCCCGCCTGCTTGCCCTTGCCCGAACCGATGCCACGACCGACGCGCATACGCTTTTTGCGCGAGCCGGGATTGTCGGCGATATCGCTGAGCTTCATCACCCTGCTCCCTTACTTCTCGTCGACGATGCGAACGAGGTGCTGAACCTTGGAGATCATG
>JBEIPX010000246.1:0-5321 GCA_040376815.1 Bradyrhizobiaceae bacterium | reverse complement strand
GCGGTGCCCCGGCGGCAGGCTGAGATCGACGATGCCCTGCATAAGCCGCTGATAGACCTGGTCAATCAGGTTCGGGCTGGTGTCGAGCGGGATCATGACGCCTCGATTTTGGAATTCGGAATTCCGAAAATGAGGATAGGTTGCCGGAATGCCCGAGTCAAATCAGTCGTCATTCCGGGGCGCGCCATTTGGCGCGAGCCCGGAATCCATAACCCCTGCGCTCAATATTGAAGACCGGGAGTATGGATTCCGGACAACCGCTGCGCGGTTTCCGGAATGACGAGTTTCAATCGTCCGAATAGCGCTGCTCGGCCCAAGGGTCGCCGCGCATGTGATAGCCGTTCACTTCCCAGAAGCCCGGCTTGTCCGCGGTCATGAAGTCGATCTTTTGAATCCACTTCGCGCTCTTCCAGAAATAGAGATGCGGGATCACCAGCCGCAGCGGACCGCCGTGCTCGCGCGTCAGCGGCTTGCCCTGCCACGTATGCACCAGCATCGCGTTCGGCGCGGCGAAATCGTCGAGCGGCACGTTGGTTGTGTAGCCGTCGTAACTCGAGAGCGTGACATGCGTCGCTTCCGGCTTCGGCATCGCCGCATCGAGCAGGTCGTGCGTGAACACGCCCTGCCATTCGTTGTCGTAGCGCGACCAGGTGGTGACGCAATGAATATCCGTCACCTCCCTGTTCTGCGGCAGCTTGAGAAGCTGCTGCCAGTCGAGGCTGAGCGGATGCTCGACCGCGCCGGTGACATCGAGCCGCCAGTGATCGAGCGGCACGTTCGGCGTCTGCCCGAGATCGAGCACCGGCCAGTCGTTCGTCAGATGCTGGCCGGGCGGCAGACGTTCGGTCTCCGCGCGGCTGATGCGGCCGGTGATGAACTTGCGCGCCTCGGCCCAGCGCCGCTTCGTCGTCGTCAGCTTCGAGTCGGCAGGCAGCCCGCCGCTATCGTCGCCGGTGCTCATGCCGCCGCCAGCACATCCCGTGGCGCAAAGCGGCGCACCGCGAGATAACCTTTCACGACGAAACCGAGCAGCACGATGCCCTGCACGATCGCGAACGGCGGTTCGGAGCCGGTCGGCGCGAGCGCCTTCAGCGCCGGCACCTTCAGGAACGCCTGCACGATCAGCACGAACACGTTGAGGTAGAGCGAGATCACCGCGCCGATGACGTAAACCTTCCGCCATCCGCCCTGCATGTTGAACGTATACTTCGCCGGAATGGTGAACAGCAGCACGGCAAGCGCGACGATCGCGGTGATGTGCGACGGCAGGAGCTGCGTTGCAGGCAGCACGACGCCGGTGAGATTGGTCGCAACCGACAGGATCAGAAACCACGCCGTCCAGCCTTCGAGCCGCTGGCCCTTGAACAATCCGGCAAGCACGACAAACCCGGCAACGATCGCGATCAGGCTGACCACCACGTGGATGAACACCTGAATTGTCATACCGAGGATCATTGTCCGCCTCCTTGCGCTTCGCGCTTCCCGCCCCGTCGCCATTGACGGTCGAGCATCATCATAATGCGCAATGGAACACCGCAGGCAAGAGGACGAAAGACGCACCCTCGCCGAAATCTCAGCCGCGCTTGATGCCGTCGAGGCTGGCAGCGATGCCGCGCTGGAGCAGCATCCAGTCGAAGCCGACCGCGACCGCCGCATAACCGCGCGCGATCATGGCGTTGGCCTGCTCCACCGTGCGCGCCGCACCGCCGATCGGCGTGCCGCTTTTGAGAATCGCTATCTCCGCCTCCCGCATCGCCGCCACGACCTCCGGATCGTCGGCGCGGCCGTGCTTGCCCATGGAAGTGGCGAGATCGCCCGGCCCGATCACCGCGATGTCGATGCCAGGCACCGCCATGATCTCGCCGATGCGATTGACCGCGTCGATATGCTCGATGGTGATCATGCAGATCATGTTGTCGTCGGCCGCCGCCATGTAGTCCGGCATCGGCATGCCCCAGGCGAACGGCGCGTGGAACGGGCCCCATTGCCGCTCACCCTTTGGCGGATAGCGCACGCTCGCCACCGCATGCGCCGCGTCGGCCGCGCTGTTGACCATCGGGAAATTGATGCCCATGGCGCCGAGATCCATCGGCGCCTTCGCCAGCGAGGCCTTGTTCTCGCTGATGCGCGCCATCGGCGTGCAGCCTGTGCCGCTCGTCGCCAGCATCATCGCGTGCGCCATGTTGAGGTCGATCGGCCCATGCTCGAGGTCGACGATCAGGAAATCGAGTGACTGCGCAAGAATGCGCGCGGTCTGCACGCTCGGGATCGTCGCAATGACGCCGATCGCAGGCGTCCTGCTTTTGAGCATCGTCTTCAGGCGATTGACCGGCGCGGACATCTGACCTCGCTAAAGCAAGGAATAGATTTGCCCGGTCTGCGCGCCCTCGACGCTCTTGCTGTAAGCGAGCGCCACACGCTGGCCGGGCACCGGCGCGAAGCCGCGGAACGCAGGACCGTACACGTCCATCGCTTCCACCAGCACCGTCGCGCTGACGACGTTGATCCGGATACCGCGCGGCAGCTCGATCGCCGCCGCCTTCACGAACGAGTCGATCCCGCCGTTGACCGCCGACGCGTTGGCGCCGTTGACGATCGGATCGTGCCCGAGCACGCCGCTGGTCAGCGTGATCGAACCGCCATCGTTGAGATAGTCGACGCCGATCAGCGCAAGCTGCACCTGGCCGAGCAGCTTGTCGTGCAACCCGACCTTGAACAGGTCCGGCGTCATCTGCGCGAGCGGGCCGAAATGCACCTTGCCGGTGGTGGAGACGATCGCGTCCACCTTTCCAATTTTGCCGAACAGCGCGCGGATGCTGTCGGCATCCTTGATATCGGCTTGATATTGCCCGCGGCTCTTGCCGACCTGAATGATCTCATGCCGCGGCGCGAGCTCCGCGACCACTGCCTTGCCGACCGTTCCGGTGGCGCCGACGATAACGATTTTCATTCCGAGTTCTTTCTTTCGAACCTACCCTAGGTTCGCGCCAGCGGCGCGTCATTCTCAGGTCGTCATGCCCGGACTTGATCCGGGCATCCATCTTCCTTGTTCTTCGAAGATGGATTGCCAGCATAGGCGTTTTATAGAACGCCGTTCTTCGAACGGCTATGCCCGGCAATGACGAGTCATATCAGCCGATCCGCTTCAGACCGGCCTTGAAACGCTTGCCGTTCTGCACGTAGTGCGGCGCGCCGCGCATCAGGGGCTTCAGCTGCTCCGGCGTCAGCGTGCGGATGGCTTTCGCCGGCGCGCCGACGACGAGCGAGTTCTCGGGAAATTCCTTGCCCTCGGGAATCAGCGCGCCCGCGCCGACGACGCAGTTCTTGCCTATCTTGGCGCCGTTCATGACGATCGCGCCCATGCCGATCAGCGCGCCATCGGCGATGGTGCAGCCGTGCAGGATCACGTTGTGGCCGATGGTGCAGTTCGCGCCGATGGTCAGCGGAAAGCCCGGGTCGGTGTGGAAGATGCAGCCATCCTGGACGTTCGATCCCTCGCCGATCTCGATCAGCTCGTTGTCGCCGCGAATGATCGTGCCGAACCACACGGTGGCATTGCTCTTCAGCCGCACGTTGCCGATCACCTCGGCGCTCTCGGCGATGAAGTATTGTCCGTCGGCAGGAAGTTCGGGGGATTTTCCGTCGAGTTCGTAGATGGCCACTTATTCTTCTCCTCGTTGCGAGGAGACATTGCCATGCCCGAACAGCCCGCAAAAGCGGAAAGCGGCTTTCAACAATCCAGCAGAAGAAAAATCAGGCGATGAAGCCCGCAGCGCGCAGCGCCATCACGACGAAGGTCCCGGACATCAGGCTCCAGAAGCCGGCGATGATGGTTGCCATCATGACGAACTCGAAACGGCGGCGCTCGATGCGGCGGCCGCGCAGCGTGTTGCGCATGATGATGAAGGGCGCGGCGAAGACGAGGAACGGGACGGCCGCAAGCGACTTCGACAGTTCTTCCTGCTGCAGCAGGCCGAAGCCCGCGGGGCGCTCCTGCCAGGCCTGGAAGCCGGAGGTCAACGCGCCCGCGAAAGCGAACCCGAGAGCCAGGATGAGAAGAGAAGTTGTTGCGTCGGCGGACATCGGCGGTACTCGATACAAACCCGTCGCCACAACGCTTCGCAAAATGCGGACCCGGCCGCCACAACATCCTTAAGGAAAGGTTAACGGGTAAGGTTGCATGCGATCGGAATGCATGGCTCGCAGCGCCGTCCCTGCCCGTGCGCAAGGCCCCGATCGTGTAACAATCGCCGGTGATTCGGCCGCTTCCCTGAACCCCGACGTCCCGATCGCATTCCAGTCATGGCTTTTCTGTCCTCGATCTCGTTGCGCACCCGCCCGCCGCTGCCGCGGCAGCGCAACTCATGGCCGGTGATCCTGCTGACGGCCGCGATCGGCGCGGCTGCGATCGCCCTCGTCGCCTATCTGCTGTGGCCGACATTCACGACCCGCGCGGCCGACGACCCGAGCCGCCTGCCGGTGACGATCGGCAACACCCTGTTCAACGTGCCGACGCAATCCATCCGCGTGAAGGTGCAGAAGCGCTCCGGCCCGCAGGAGCGCGTCGATCTCGGCTTCGCCTATCCATCGCTCGAAGCGCCGGCGAAACAGAAAGTCACCGCGGAGACGGCGGAGGCTGCCAATCCCTCGATCGATCGGATTTTTCTCTCCATCGCCGCGCATCACAACGCGCTCGCGCCGGACGAACGCGCCCGCACCATCTACCCGCGCTATCTCGATCCGGCGCTGCCGCAGATGGCAGATGGCCTCGGCCTGCGCGCCTTCCGCGACGGCTCGCCCTACGCCAACGAGGATGTGGTGTTCGCCGAGAAACCGGCGCTGTTCGCCCGCTGCACGCGCGACGGCGCGACGCCCGGCATGTGCATCAGCGAGCGGCGTATCGACGGCGCGGATCTGACGTTCCGCTTTCCACGAAGCTGGCTGTCGGACTGGCGTCAGGTCGCAGGCACGATCGAGCGGCTCGTCGTGCAGGTGCGCGGGCCCGGCAACTGATCCAGCGGATTTGTCATTGCGAGGAGGCGAAGCCGACGAAGCAATCCAGTTCCTCATGGTGAGGAGCCGCGTCAGCGGCGTCTCGAACCATGAGACCGCAATACTGCTCCGCCTCGTCCTTCGAGACGCGATCCCATAGCGCGCCGAAGACGCGCGTAAACGCGCTTATGGGATCGCTCCTCAGCGATGAGGCGGAGAATCTTCGCGGCCATCGGACGCGCAATGACGGTAAGTGAGAGATAGTCTCACTCGAGATCGGCGATATCGTCTTCCAGGATCGCCATCTGGAACTGGAACGAACGATCGTC
>JBEIPX010000146.1:0-7280 GCA_040376815.1 Bradyrhizobiaceae bacterium | reverse complement strand
CGCCGCTCATAACGGTCTGGTTGCAGGTTCGAGTCCTGCCGGGCGCACCAGCAGATCGGCAGACCGGTTCACTGCAACGCCGCCAGCACCTCGTCAGGCCGCTCGACCATCATGGTATGACCGGCACCGCGCAGGACGATCGTCCGTGATTGAGGAATCGCGTCGGCGAGCGCGCGGCCGGCCTTCAGCGGCGTCATCATATCCCGCTCGCCGAGCACGAGTGTCGACGGCACCTTGATCTGTGCGGCGGCAGCGAGCGCACCTTGATAGCTGTTGCAAGCCGAAAGATCGGTGAACAGAACGCCCGGCTTGCACTTCTCGAGCACGCGCTGCGCGCCGCTGTGCATCCAGAGGCCCGGCGACAGGTTGCCGCCGATCTCGGCGCGGAAACCAAGTCCCCAGATCGTCACCATGTTGATGGCGTCGGTATTGTTTGCCTCGGCGGCCTTGAGCAGATCGGGGCCGACAGTCATCGTCGCGGCCGTTCCGATCAAACCGAGGCCTGTGACCTTGTCCGGATGCCGCGCGGCGGTCTCAAGCGCGATCAGCGATCCCATGGAGTGGCCGATCAGCTTGGCCTTCGTCGCCCCGGCTGCCGCGATCAGCTTCGCGGTCCAGTCGGCGAGATCGGCGATGGTGGCGAGCGGCTTGCCTGCCGAGCGTCCATGCCCCGGCAGATCGGGCGCAAGGACGCTGTAGCCATGGTGTGCGAACCATCGCGTCTGCAAGGCCCAGACCGAGTGATCGAAACCGGCGCCATGAATCAGTACAACAGCGGGCAGGTTGCGATCGAAGTCGCGCCCGCCGGTCGCAATGAACGTATCGATGCCATCGACTGTGAGCTGCATCGTTCAACCCTTCTGAGAAACCCGGAGCGCCTGGCCCAGGTCGTCAATGATATCCTGCGCGCCTTCGATCCCGACCGACAGCCGCACCAGTTCCTCGCCGATGCCAGCGGCTTTCAGCTGTGCGGCATCCATCTGCTGATGTGTCGTGCTCGCCGGGTGAATGACAAGCGTCTTGGCGTCGCCAACGTTCGCAAGGTGGCTGGTCAGCCGCAGCGTTTCGATGAACTTCTTGCCGGCAGCACGGCCGCCCTTGATGCCGAAGCTGATGATCGAGCCCGCACCGCGCGGCAGCAGCGTCCTGGCCAGCGTGTGGTCCTGATGCTTGTCGAGCGAGGGATGCAGCACCCAGTCGACCGCCTTGTTCGCGGTCAGGAACTTGAGCACCTCATGCGTGTTCGCCATATGGCGATCCATGCGCAGCGCCAGCGTTTCGACGCCTTGCAGCAGATGAAACGCGTTGGTCGGCGAGAGGCACGCGCCAAAATCGCGCAGGCCTTCCGTGCGGGCGCGCATGATGAAAGCGGCGGTGCCGAACTGCTCGTCGAAGACGATGCCGTGATAGCCTGCATACGGCTCGGTGAGGCCGGGGAATTTTCCGGATGCGCGCCAGTCGAAGCGTCCGCCATCGACGATGACGCCACCGATGGCGATGCCATGACCCCCGATCCACTTGGTGATCGAGTGCATGACGATATCGGCGCCATGGTCGATCGGCCGGCTGAGATAGGGCGTCGCGAACGTGTTGTCGATCAGGAGCGGCACGCCTGCGGCATGCGCGATATCGGCAACGCGCGGGATATCCAGCACCTCGAGGCCGGGATTGCCGATGGTCTCGCCGATCACAAGCTTCGTGTTGGGCTTGATCGCAACCTTGAAAGCGTCGAGGTCGCGCGGTTTGACGAAAGTCGTCGTGATGCCGAAGCGCGGCAGCGTGTGCGCGAGCAGGTTGATCGTTCCACCATAGAGCGATGCGGAAGCGACGATGTGGTCGCCGGCATTCAAGAGCGTCGCGATCGCGAGATGCAGCGCGGCCATGCCGCTCGACGTGCAGATCGCGCCGACACCGCCTTCGAGCGCCGCAAGCCGCTCTTCGAGCACACCGATGGTCGGGTTCGAGATGCGCGTATAGATGTGCCCGGCACGTTCGAGATTGAACAGCGCGGCGGCGTGATCCGTATCCTGGAAGACGTAAGACGTCGTCTGGTAGATCGGGACGGCGCGTGCGCCGGTGACGGGATCGGGATGCTGTCCGGCATGCAGACTTAATGTCTCGAATGACGGCGGCTTCGGTGCGGGCATGGCGAACTCTTGAATGACTGAGGCGGGAGGGGCGTTCGAGGAGGTTTCTTATCGCATACTGCGAGCCCCGGCACCGGCTACCTTGAGGCTGCGACATGGCCGCAGGGCACAATCAACGCAGCTTGCTTTGCTGCATATGCGAAGTGCGATGTGCCGCAGGGCATTCAAATGACGCCGCTTGTCAGGAAGCGATCTTGGATTACTCTGACAACCATAAAGCGAGAAGGGAATAACTAAAAACCAGGGAGGCGGAGTTGAAGACGTTCACGCTGTTGGCTGGCGCGGTTGGCTCGATTGCCGCCGCCGTCATATCGGTTACTCCCGCATCGGCGCAGACGGCGCCGGCGGTCACGCTTCGCTACACGACAGGCGCTCCGGCGAAAACGCCGTGGGTGATGCAGCTCGAACGCTTCGCTCAGGACGTCACCGACGAAAGCAAGGGTGCGATCAAGATCGATCCCTTCATCGCAGCTCAGCTCGGAAACGAGCAGGATACGATCCAGCAGATTGCACGCGGCCGGATCGACATGGGCGGATTCTCGACCGGCGCTGTCGCGCTGGTTCTGCCTGAGCTGTCCGTTCTGAGCATTCCCTTCCTGTTCAAGAGCAATGCCGAGCAGGATTGCATCATCGACAAGTTCGCGACCGGGCCGGTCACCGCCGGTCTCGCCAAGAAAGGCATCAAGTTCCTGGGCTGGACCGAGGTCGGGACCGCCGACGTGATTGGCAAGAAAGCTTACGTTTCTCCGAACGACGTGAACGGATTGAAGGCGGCCGCAGCCAGCAACAAGGTGTCCGCAGCGTTGTGGTCGACGCTCGGTGCCAATCCCAACCCGATCGGTATTACCGAAATCTCATCGGCCTTCCAGACCGGTCTGGTCGACGTGCAGGCGCAGGTCGTGACGTTCTATCTGCCGTCCGGTTTGAACAAGATCGCGCCGGTACTGACCCGTGTCGAGCTGTCCGATGCGCCGGGCATCGTGGTGATGAACCTCGCGGCCTGGAATAAGCTGACCGACGATCAGAAGGCGGCGCTTGACCGTGCGCTGGCGCGCCGTTCGGCCGACCAGCTCCGCAAGGAAATCCGCGGTTTCGAGGAAACCTTGCGCGGCCTGCACGTCAAGGGCGGTGGCCAGGTCGTCGAAATCACGAAGGAGCAGCGTGAAGAATGGCGCAAGAAAATCCAGCCAGCCTGGCCGACCATGGTCAAGGACATCGGCGCGGAAGGTGAAGCGCTGTTCAAGGCGATCGAAGCCGGCCGGACGAGCTGCGCGCCGTAAGCGGCTCGTCTTCTAACTCCATCCTCATCTTTCCCACCGGGTGGGTTCGGCTTGCAGGATGCCGAACCCCGCCGCAGCATCACAGTGGTGTCCACATGTCCGAGTCCTCTCACGGGGCCACCGTGGCACAAGCGCCGCCGTGGGCGCGCCGTTTTGCAGAGAACTGGCACCGGGTCGAGTGTTGGATCGCCGTCGTGGCCTTTACCTTCATTGCGGTGATCCTGCTGCTTGACGTACTCGGACGTGAATTGCTTGGACCGATCGTCCGCCTGTTCGGTCTCCAGCAAGCGACGGGCATATTCGCTTCGCAGAAACTGTCCATTTTTGCGCTGGTGGTCGGCAGCTTTGCCGGCATCGGCATCGCAACGGCGACTGGCAGCCACCTCGTTCCCCGCGTTGCCTTCAACCTTGTTCCCAAGCACTGGGGCCCCGCGCTCGACCGTATCGCCGATCTGATTACCGGCCTGGTCCTGGTCGTCGTCGCGTACTACGGCTTCGTATTCGTTCAATCCTCCATCGCGACCGATTTGCGGGCTCCGGTTCTCAACTGGAGTGTCTGGCCGTTTCAACTGGCGATCCCTCTTGGTTTCGGCTCCGCCGCCGTCCGTTACTTTCTGTTCGCGCTCTGGCCTGATTTACGTCCGCTGCCGCCGGAGTTTCAGGAATGACCGGTCTCTTGCTGGTCGGCATCGTTCTCGCATTGCTGGTGCTGCGCCAGCCGCTACTCGTCATCCTGATGGTGGTCGCAGCTTTTGTGCACATTGTCTGGGGCCAGGCGAAGCTCGATTTCATCATTGAGGACATGTGGGTTGGCCTCGACAAGGAAGTGATCCTGTCGATTCCGCTCTTCATTCTCTGCGGCAACGTCATGACGCGCGGCTCGATCGCGCAGCGCCTCATCAATATCGTGGCGTCGGTCACCCGCCCGTTGCCGGGCGGCATGGCAGTCGCCTGCGTTTTGTCGTGCGCGGTGTTTGCCGCCATCTCTGGCTCGTCGATCGTGACCATGCTGGCGATCGGATCGATCATGTATCCGGCGATGCGGCAGGCTGGGTACAATCTGAACTTCACGCTCGGCGCGATCATGTCTGGTGGCACGCTCGGCATCATCATCCCGCCGTCGATCCCGATGATCATCTACGGTCTCGTGACCGAAACCAGTGTCACCGATCTCTTTATCGCAGGTTTTGGCCCCGGAATCCTGCTCACCGTTGTGCTGACGATCTATTCCGTCTGGTTCAACCGTCATATGCCTACCGAGCGGTTTGATTTCGCCCACTTCAAGGAAGCCTTCAGGAACGGCATCTGGTCGGTGATGATGCCGGTGATCCTGCTTGGCGGCATCTACACCGGTTACTTCACTGCAACGGAGGCCGCGGCAGTCGCACTCTGCTACGCGATGGCGGTCGAGGTCTTCATCCACCGCGAACTGAAATTCTCCGACTTCTACAAGGTCGTGCTCGATACCTCGAAGCTCGGCGGATCGCTGTTTCCGGTGCTCGCGATTGCGCTCAGCCTCAACATCATCCTGACCGAGCAGCGCGTTCCGCAGATGCTGGTGTCGGTGATGCAGGACTACATCTCGAGCCCGATTATGTTCATGCTGCTCGTCAACATCCTGCTGCTGATCGTCGGGTGTCTGATGACGACGGGCGAGGCGATCCTTGTTCTTGCCCCGCTGCTGGCGCCGGTCGCGGCTGCGTATGGCTACGACAAGGTCATTTTCGGATTGATCATGATCCTCAATCTGGAGATCGGCTATCTGACGCCGCCTGTCGGATTGAACTTGATCGTTGCGATGAGTGCGTTCAAGCAACCGTTCGGACGGCTCTGCGTTGCCGCGCTTCCATTCATCATCCTGATGATGGCCTGCCTAGTGATGGTGATCTGGCAGCCATGGATCGCGATGTATTTTGTGACCGGGAAATTCTGATCGCATTCGGCCGCAGCTTCCTCCTGAAGTTGCGATCGATGATTGTATCTCTTTGATTTATTTCGAGGAAAATATCTCCTCCGAACCCGATTGACTCTCTCCCGGCGTTTGGAGTTTATTAGAACATAACGTGAACAATGAAGCCGATGACCGTTTTTCTGTCGCGGACTTTTGACTGACCAGCACTGGGGAGAGCGACGCATGCAACGTGCGCGCGAGAGCACGCTTGCGTCTTTGCGAAAGGCACTCGTCGGTCTTGAGACGATGAATGCGCCGGATGCCGGCCGCGTAGTGCTTGGTCATGCCGAGGTAGATGCGACGCTCAAGGGCGGTCTCGCGCGGGGCGCCTTGCACGAGGTGTTTGCCGAAGGCCGTTTCGGCGCGACGGCGACGGGGTTCGTCGCTGGTCTCGCGCGGCGCGCCGCCGATCGGCGTGCGTTGCTCTGGATCAGGCAGGACTTTGCCGCACGCGAGGCCGGCGATCTGGCGATGACGGGTTTCGCAGAACTCGGCCTTGATCCGCGCCGTATCGTCGTAGTGCGTGCGAAAGATGCGGAGATGGTGCTGCGGATTGCCGCCGATGGCGTCGCCTGTCGCGGCGTCGGCGCGGTGATCGCGGAGATCTGGGGCGAGACCAGGGCGTTCGATCTGGTCGCGAGCCGAAAGCTGACGCTCGCGAGCGGCGCATCCGGCATTCCGTGCCTGATGCTGCGGCTTGCCGCATCGCCGCGCACTTCGACGGCAGAGACGCGATGGATCGTCCGCGCAGCGCATTCGCCGCCAACCGCGCCCTGGGAACTATGGGGCGAGCCGGTGTTCGACGCCGCGCTCGTCCGCAATCGTCACGGATCGACCGGTCACTGGATCATGAAATGGAAATGTGATGAGTGCCTTTTCAGCGAGTCCGCCATCAGCCAGCCGGCGCCGCATCCTCAGCCTGTGGCTGCCGCGCCTGCCGACAGATCGGATCAAACGCTCCTTGTTCCGCAGCGGCAAGCTGGTTGATCAGAATGTAAGCCTGCCATGGATCGTGGTGGCGAAGGAAAAGAACGCCGTCGTCATCGTGGCTGTCGACGATGCGGCCGCGCGTATCGGTCTTGAGCCGGGCATTCCGCTCGCCAACGCGCGCGCGATGTGCCCCGATCTCAACGTCATCGACGAGGACAAACCCGCTGATGCGCAAGCACTGAATACGATCGCCGACTGGTGCGATCGTTTCACGCCGCTGGTGGCGCTCGATCCTCCGCACGGGCTGTTTCTCGACATTACCGGTTGCGCGCATCTGTTCGGCGGCGAGCGCACGATGATGAGTGCGCTCTGTCATGCCCTGGAACGGCAGGGCTTCATCGCCAATGCCGCGATTGCAGGGACACCGGTATGTGCGCGCACAATGACGAGAGCCGTGAGGGGCGCCATTGTGCCCGGCGGCGGAGAGACGGAAGCTGTTGGTCCGCTACCGCTGTTTGCTCTGGGCGCGGCAGACGAGATCACGCGCGGATTGCGCCGCGCCGGGCTGAAAACAATCGGTGACGTCGCTGCGCGCGAGCCGCATGAAATCGCCGCACGTTTCGGCGCAGGCTTCGCCGCGTTGCTGCGGCAAGCGCTGGGGCAGGGCGAGCATCCCATCTCGCCGCGCAAGCCGCTGCCGGATTATGTGGTGGAGAAGCGGTTTCCCGAACCGGTTGCTGCGGACGCCACCATTGCAGCGACGCTGGATCGGCTTGCCCACATGCTGATCGCGGCGATGGAGCGCGACGGCAAGGGCGCGCGCCGGCTGGAAGCCAGCTTCTTCCGGACCGATGGCACCGTTTTCTCGATTCCGGTCGAGACTGGACGGCCGGTGACGCAGACCCGCACGGTCGCCCGGCTGTTCCGTGAGAAATTCGATGCGCTCTCAGATCCGCTCGATCCGGGTTTTGG
>JBEIPX010000414.1:0-3186 GCA_040376815.1 Bradyrhizobiaceae bacterium | reverse complement strand
CGGATCGGCGATGTCGCGGGCGATCGACCAGCCATACGCGCCGTTGCGCTGGCGTGTGAGCTGCACCTGCTGCATCAGCGTGTGAAACTCGCGCGCTTTGTCCATCGGTACGCGATATTCGACCTCGACAACGACCGGCCCGCTACGTGCGGTCAACGCCAGTTTCACTTCCGGATCGGCCAGAACGTCGGTCGATTCGTCGTTGCGTCCGGCGACCGCCGGCATCCTTAGCCAAAGGCCGATGGCAGGAGAGACCAGCAGCATGATCGCCGAGAACAGCAGCGCTTCGCGAACGCCGGTAAGGTCCGCGATATGGCCCCAGAGCCAGCTGCCGATCGCGACGCCGCCTGAAATCGCAGCCTGAAATGTTGCGAGTGCGCGTCCCGCGACCCAGCGCGGGGCCGAGAACTGCACGCCGATATTGAACAGGGTGACCGCGAGCATCCACGACGCACCCGCGACAACAAGCGCTGCGGCGGTGACGACGATCATCTTGCTTGTCGCGATCGCGATGATGGCAACGCCCATCGTCAACGCGCAGGCGCGGATCGCGGCCTCGCTGGAAAAATTCTTGCGCACGGCGGCGATGTTGAGGGCGCCAATCACCGCGCCGACACCGAACGCGCCGAGGATCAGACCGAAGGTCTGCGCACCGCCGCCGAGCAGGTCGCGGGCGATCAGCGCCATCAGCGCGAGAATGGAACTGCCGGCGATGCCGGTGATCAGCGTGCGCGTCAGAACGATACGGATCGACGGCGAGTTCGCCACATAGCGAACGCCTGAAATGATCGCGCGGTTCAGCTTTTCCGGCGGCAAGCGTCCCGGTTCGAGCGAGCGCCGCCACAGGAACAGCACGATCAGCAGCGGGAAATAGAGCGCGGCATTGCAGACGAAAGCGGCCATCGCGCCGCCGGCGGCGACGATGACGCCGCCGATCGCCGGGCCAAAGCTGCGCGCGATATTGAAGCTGATGCCGTTCAGCGCCACCGCCGACGACAGCGATTCCGGCGGAACCTGTTCGCTGACGGAGGCCTGCCAGGCCGGGCCGAACAGCGCCATGCCGGTGCCGATAACGAAGCACAGGGCCAGCATCGAGTAGGGCGTCAGAAGCCCGATCGCAGCCAGCGCCGAGAGTGCGATCGCGCCTGAGAGGCCGATCAGCAGGGCGATCAGCCCGACAATGCGGCGGTCGAACATGTCCGCGATGGCGCCGGCCGTGATTGCGAACAGCATGATCGGCAGCATCAGCGAAGTCTGAACCAGCGCGACCATGTCGGCGGACGAGGTCATCTGGGTCATCGCCCAGGCGGCGCCGACGCCATGGATCATCAGGCCGAGGTTCGACATCAGGCTCGCCAGCCAGATCCGGCGGAACAGGCTGTGCCGGAGCGGCGCGGCGATGCCCTCAGGGGGGGCGGTCTGGGGGGCGTCAGTCATTCCGTCGCTCGGTCGCAATCATCATCTGCATCAATAAGGTCACCGGCACCTGTGTTGATGCCCGTCACTATCCGGCGTGTCCAGCACGGGCGTGTCATTTTCCTGACCCGATTGGCCGGCCGGGTCCCCGGCTCTTGCCGTCATTTTGATCATCCGGACGCCGGCCCGGAACAACGGGTGAGATTGCAAGTGACGTGTTTTCGGGCCATAGAGCGCGGAGTTGCCATTTCGCACTGCATTCTTTGCGGTGCACCTCAAGCGATTGCCGATGCGATGCTGGACAGGTTGCGCCAATTCATTTCCGACGTTGTCTCGCCGTCCGATCGGCAGCGGACGTTCGACGAAACCGACTATCGTCTCGCCGCGGCGGCGCTGCTCATCCATGTGATCTCGCTGGACGGCGAACCGTCCGAGGTCGAAACGCGCAAGTTGCATGCGCTGCTGGAACTGCGTTTCCAGCTCGATGCCGGAACCGCCGACAAGCTGATTGCCGAGGCGATGCGCGCCGAAGGCGAGGCGGTGGACATGTACCATTTCACTCGCGTCATCATGCGCTCGGTTGACGAGGCAGGCCGGCTACGCATCATCGAAATGATGTGGGAACTGGTCTATGCAGACGGGCACGCCAGCGAGTTCGAGGACAGTGTGGTCTGGCGCGCGGCCGATCTGCTCGGGATTTCGTCGCGCGATCGCATCGATCTCAAGCGGCAGATTTCGGGTCAAAAAGATTCTATTCAACACGTCTCGGGTCAATCGAAGCTCGATGAGACCACATAAGTTTCGCAAAGCTCTTTCCCTCCCCGGTGTCACCCCTCAAACATGTCCATGAGTGAACGCGTCGCGCTGATCACAGGAGCTTCCGCCGGAATCGGCGCCGAGTTCGCGCGGCTGTTTGCGGCGAAGGGACATCGCGTCGCGCTGGTGGCGCGCAGGATCGAGACGCTTGAAGATTTGGCGAGGGAGATTGTTGCCAAGGGCGGCGCTACGCCGATCGTGATCGGCTGCGACTTGTCGCAAGGCAATGCAGGCGAGACGGTTGCCGCAGCGCTGACGGCGGCCGGTGTCGAGGTCGAGTACCTCGTCAATAATGCGGGCTTCGGCATGTTCGGCGACGCCAGGACGCTCGATGCCGCCGGGCAGCTCAACATGATCGATCTGAACGTGAAGTCGCTGACCGATCTGACGCTGCGGTTCACCGATCAGCTGATCCGCCATCGCGGCGGCATCATCAACGTGGCGTCGATCGCGAGCTATCTGCCGGGACCGGGCATGGCCGTGTATTACGCCAGCAAGGCGTATGTGCTGTCGCTCTCCGAAGCCTTGTATGTCGAGCTTGCCGGTCATGGCGTTCGCGTCACTGCGCTATGCCCCGGCCCGGTGCCGACCGAATTCCAGAAGCGGGCGGGTTTCAAGCCGGGCCTCGATTCCCTGATCCTGAACGTGTTGCCGGCCGACGTTGCCGCGGCGGGATACCGGGGGCTCATGGCGGGCCGACGTGTGGTCCTGCCGGGGTTGCTGGTCCGGATGATCCCGTTTTTCATGCGTTTTGTACCGCGCGGCGTCGTTCTGGCGGCAGCCGGCGCCATCCAGCGCAAGCGCTGAACGCATCCTCCCGCGGCTGCGACAAAAGGGGTGGGTGACCGCCGGCCACCCCGAGACATACTCGCAACCCCCCGCCATGTGAGAGCGGCCCAAGCCCGAATACGAGTCGAAGATAAGTTTAACGAACTCGGGCTACGCTTTGAGAGT
>JBEIPX010000008.1:0-19150 GCA_040376815.1 Bradyrhizobiaceae bacterium | reverse complement strand
GTGCGCCATCACATGGATCGCCCAGCTTTTCATCCACGGATCGTCGTTGACGCCGCCGGCGTTCACCGACAGCGGATCGAAGCCGCCGCCGATGCCGGCGTTCGAGCAGAACAGGCCGATCGGCCCATGGTTCTTTTCGGTCTCATCGATCACGCGCTTGATGTCGCTTTCTTTCCCGACATCGCACTTGAACGCCGAGCCGTTGACGCCTTTCGCGACAGCCTGCGCGTTCGCCTCATCGAGATCGGCGACGGCGACATGCTTTGCGCCATTGCGATGAAAGATTTCGGCGAGCGCACGGCCGATGCCGTTGGCGCCGCCGGTCACGACCACGGTCTGGCCTGCAATATCCATGAGAAGAACCCGGCTTGTTGAAACGGCGCGCTCGCGCCGCGTGCTTTATGTTGGCGCGTTTCCGGTATCCACTTTTCCTGGAAACGCGCTTAAGCCAGCACGAGGTCGAGCACCGCCACATAGTGACAGGCGGCCGCGGACAATACAAACCCGTGCCAGATCGCGTTCTGGAAGCGCAGCCGCTGCCAGGCGTGGAAGATCACGCCGAACGTATAGAGCAGGCCGCCGATCGCCAGCAGCACCAGCGTGTTGACCGGCAGCGACGACACCACGGCGTCGTATGCCGCGACGCCACTCCATCCCATGGCGAGGTAGAGCCCGATCGAGACGCGATCAAACCGGCCGGGCATGAACAGCTTCAGCAATACACCGATGATCGCCACCATCCAGATGCCGCCGAGCAGCAGCATTGCGGTTGTGGAATCCTTGATCTGCATTACGAACGGCGTGTACGTGCCCGCGATCAGCACGTAGATCGCCGAGTGATCGAATCGCCGCAGCAGCCATTTGCGCGGACTCACCGGCCACATGTTGTAGGCGGCCGACAGTGCCAACATGGTCAGCAGACCGAGCGCATAGATCGAGACGGCAAACATGTCCGACGGCGGCGAGAACTTGCCGCTCAGCACGATCAGCGCGATGGAAGCGATCAGTCCGAAACAGAGCCCCAGGACATGAACCACGCCATCAGCGACCAGCTCGGCACGGTCGTAATTCCAGTGAATGGCGCCGGCGATGTCTTCAAACAGATGAGACCCCAGATGAGCCCTGGGAGGCTTGAAGTGAAAGATTGCCATTCCGACCCGATCGACTGCGTACAAACAATTCAGAACGCCACATGACGTTCCATAAGAGTAATCTCAACTGATTGACCGTATATGACCATATTGAGGTCGGCCGGTCGTCGTCGACGTTCGTCTCATGCCTTGCCAAATTCATGCCAATCGCTCTTGAATACCGCGATACGGCCATCATCTGTGGCCGGTCCGGCGTTCGAGCCGATCTGTTCCGAAGGGTTTTGTCGTCCGCGATGGCTTTCTTTTCCGATCTCGTCGAGGAGGCCCGCCTCTCGGCACTTGCGCTAGCGGACTATGGCGCAAACCTGTTCAACCCGACCGTGCGGCTTGGCGTCACAGGGTTGTCGCGCGCCGGCAAGACGGTCTTCATCACCGCGCTCGTGCACGGCCTGCTGCGCGGCGGCCGCTTCCCGATCTTCGAGTCACTGGCGTCCGGCCGCATCGCCCGCGCACGGCTCGCGCCGCAGCCGGATGACGCCATCCCGCGCTTCGCCTACGAGAGCCACCTGAGGACGCTGATCGGCGAGCGGCAGTGGCCGCAATCGACCACCAGCATCAGCGAACTGCGGCTCGTCATCGACTACCAGCGCGAAAACGGCGCAACGCGCACGCTCACTCTCGACATCGTCGACTATCCGGGCGAATGGCTGCTCGACCTGCCGCTGCTCGACAAGAGCTACGAGCAATGGTCGGCGGAAAGCCTCGCGCTCTCTCGCGAAGGCCCGCGCACGAAACTCGCCGCCGGCTGGCACGCGCATCTCGCGACGCTCGATCCGCTGGCGCACGAGGACGAGCAGGCAACGCTGACCGCGGCGAAACTCTTCACCGATTATCTGCGCGCCTGCCGCGACGAACGCTTTGCCATGAGCCTGTTGCCGCCGGGACGCTTCCTGATGCCCGGCAATCTCGCGGGCTCACCCGCTCTCACCTTCGCGCCGCTCGATCTGCCGCACGGCACGGACGCACCCGAAGGCTCGCTGTGGGCGATGATGCGGCGGCGCTACGAAGCCTACAAGGATGTGGTCGTGCGGCCGTTCTTCCGCGATCATTTCGCGCGGCTCGACCGGCAGATCGTTCTGGTGGATGCGCTCGCCGCATTCAATGCCGGCCCGAGCGCACTGCACGATCTCGAGGCCGCGCTCGGCGGCATTCTCGATTGCTTCCGCATCGGTCGCAGCAATTTTCTGAGCGCGCTGGTGCGTCCGCGCGCCGACAGAATTCTGTTCGCCGCGACGAAAGCGGACCACCTGCATCACACGAGCCACGATCGCCTCGAAGCGATCCTGAAGCGGATGACCGACCGCGCGGTCACCCGCGCCGCGCACGCGGGCGCGGCGGTGGATGTGGTCGCGCTGGCGGCCGTGCGGGCGACGCGCGAGGCGCAGGTCAAGCGCGGCCGCGACACGCTGCCGTCGATCATCGGCATTCCGGCGAAGGGCGAGACCGCCAACGGCGATATCTTCGACGGCGAGACGGAAGTCGCGACGTTCCCCGGCGATCTGCCGACGGATCTCGATGAGTTGTTCGCCGACAAGGGCGCGTTTCAGGGGCTCTCGGACGCGGAAGCGCACCAGACCGACTTCCGCTTCCTGCGATTTCGCCCTCCCGTTCTCGAAAAGGACGATGCGGGCGAGCCCGCGCTGCCCCATATTCGCCTCGACCGGGCGCTGCAGTTCCTGATCGGCGACCGGCTGACCTGAGCGAGATGGCAAGATACTGCAAATGACCACGCACCCGCCCCGCAAACCGGCGACATTCAAGCTCGACGATCCGTCGGTGATCGTGCGCGATCCGGACGACGCGCCCGGCCGCCTCGCGCGCGGCACGATCCAGATCACCCCCGAGCCGGACACCGCGCAGCTTCCCGTCGCCATCGAGACGCCGCTGCCGCCGGCGCGGCGCGGTTTCCGCTGGGGCGCGCTGTTCTGGTCCGCGCTCGGCGGGCTGGTCACGCTCGGCGTGAGCATGAGCGCTGCGCGGCTGGTCGATGATCTGTTCGCGCTCAATCCGGGGCTTGGCTTCGTCGGCCTCGGTCTCGCGCTGGCAACGCTGGTGGCGTTCGTCGTCATCGTCGGCCGCGAGGCGCTCGGTCTCGCGCGCCTCTCCGCGATCGAGAAGCTGCACCGGCGCGCCGCCGAAGCGCTTCTCAGCGACGACCGCAACGAAGGCCGTGCCGTCGTCGATGAGCTGCTGAAGATCGCCGGCACCAACCCCCGGCTCGCCCGCGCGCGTGCATCGCTCGAAAGCCATGCGGGCGATATCATCGATGGCGCGGACCGCATCCGTCTGGCGGAACGCGAGCTGATGTCGCCGCTCGATCGTGATGCGCGTGCACTGGTGTCCGCTGCGGCGCAGCGCGTCTCGGTCGTGACGGCGGTAAGCCCGCGCGCGGTGTTCGATATCCTGTTCGTCGCCTACGCGGCGATGCGGATGATCCGCGAGCTGGCGCGGCTCTACGGCGCGCGCCCCGGCGCGCTCGGCATGCTGCGGCTGATGCGGCACGCGCTCGCGCATCTCGCCGTCACCGGCGGCATCGCGGCCGGCGACAGCCTGATCCAGCAGATGCTCGGCCACGGCATCGCTGCGAAACTCTCCGCGCGTCTCGGCGAAGGCGTGCTCAACGGCCTGATGACGGCGCGGCTCGGGCTCGCCGCGATCGACGTGATCCGTCCGCTGCCGTTCGCTGCACTGGAACGGCCCGCGCTCTCCGATCTGGCCAGGGATCTGCTCGCAAAACGCGATGCGGGCGAATAGTCGCGCCCCTTCAACCTATTGAAAAATATTCATTTTATGGGATTTCCGGGGGAATCTAAACCCCGGTTCGAACCCGTTTGCCGGAGGGCGCGTCCAACTTCGTGACGGGCCAACAACCCGCCCATTGCAAAACCCGCGCTGCCCCGCGCACCATATTTGGAGACTTGTTATGATCCGTAAGCTCGTACTTGCACTCGTTGCCACCGCTGCTGTCAGCGCCGCCGCTCTTACCCCGACCACTGCTTCGGCAGGCTGGAAGGGCTGGCATCATGGCCATGGCCATCATCACCACTTCCATGGTCACGGCCATGGCTTCGGCATCGGCTTCGGCTACAGCCCGGTCGTCGTCGGTGGCGGCTATTACGCGGACGGCGGCTGCTACCAGACCCGCCGCGTCATGACCCCGAAGGGCCTGCGCTGGCGCACTGTGAACGTCTGCGCTTACTGATCCGCGTTACGACACTCTGACGGGCGCGCCCGGTTGCCACAGGCAGCCGGGCGCTTGCCGTTCCACTATATGTTCAGAGTGCGCGGTCGTGGCATGCCAAGGCGCATCGCCTGACCATAACCGTCTGCGTCAAAGCCGCCGGGCTGCCAATGGCGGTTGTTTGTACCTGTTCAACATCATCGCATTCAGCTTATTCTGATACAGGCGGCCGCATGCCCTGTGGGCACCGGCCGCCATTGATTGTTTGATTCTTCGGAGAAGACGTAATGGCGAAGGGCACTGTTAAGTGGTTCAACCCGACCAAGGGCTACGGATTTATTCAGCCCGCTACCGGTGGGAAGGACGTATTCGTCCACATCTCGGCGGTTGAGAAGGCGGGACTTTCCACGCTCAACGAAGGTCAGACGATCGAGTATGAAGAGGTCGCCAACCGCGGCCGGACGTCGGCGGAGAACATCAAGGTTTGAGACGGCGAAGCCTGCATCACCAGCGCAGGCTTTTGGACTCCAGACGTTTTGATTTTAGAACTTCTGATCCAGAACTCCTGCCAGCAGGCTTCTCCTCCCAGGCAAGACCCGCGTCCATCTCAACCGGACGTCAGTTTTCTTGAAGCCACTTCTCGACGGGCATCACGTCCGGCGCCTCGGCGAACTTGCGCGTCCACAAATCAACTGCCCATTCGACGCGCGCCGTGCGATCGACCAGCACCGCAGTATTGTGCGGCGTCTGCAGCTTCAGCACGTTGCCGCGATAGCGCGGATTGCCGACGGTGTGATGCTTGAACAATCCCCACTCGCGCAGCACCAGCATCAGGCTCGTGGTATTACGCGTCGTGTCCCAGCAATCGTAGTTGTGCGCGGCATCGAAGTGGCGGAAGTCGGCGTAAGCGACCCGCCGGTTGGTGCCGAGTTCCGGCGCCATGCGCTTGTCGAACCAGATGACCGCTCTCTGAAAAGCCGCCCGCTCCGCAGCCGCCGATGCTTTGCCCGCGGTCATGATCTGCGTCAGCGTTCTCCGGTCGGCTGCACTGAAATCGAGGATGGTGCGGCGGCGGCAGACGAAGCCATAGCAAACGGTCATCGATGTCGCGCTGGGCGGATTGATCGAGACCGACGAATAGAGATCGGCAACGGCGTTGCTCATTTCAGCCCCGTGTGCCGGCTGCGCGAGCGGGACGGCAACGAGAGCTGCCGCCATCAGCATGCACCGAACTCTTGCTCGCGAATCCATGAGGTACCCGCCTGAAATTGGGCTGAAACTAGCCGACGCCCACAGGGGTGCCAAGACACGCACCGAAGCCGTCAGAGCGACAGCGTCACAGTGTGGGCGATGCGCCACACAGCCAATGGCGTTGTGGTTTCCGGGAGGTATCGCTAGCCTCTCGGGAACAGGCGGCCACTGCGATCAAATCAACACAACCGCCGAACGGGAGAACATCATGAGTGCAAGCGTCAACCGGCAGGTTCTCCTGGCCGAGAAGCCGTCCGGCAAGCTCAGCCCAAGCCATTTCAAGCTGGTCGACGGCAAAGTTCCGGAGCCGAAAGACGGCGAGGTTCTGCTGCGCACCCGCCTGATCTCGCTCGACGCCGCCAACCGCGCCTGGATGCAGGGCGCGACGTATCGCGCAGCGGTCGAAACCAACACCGTGATGGCCGGCGGCAGCATCAGCGAGGTCGTGTCGTCGAAAGCGCCGGGCTTCGCGGCGGGCGATCTCATCTTCGCCGACACCGGCTGGCAGGATTACGCGGCGCTGCCGGCGAAGCACCTGATCAAGGTGCCGAAGATCGAGCCGATGTCCTACCTTCTGAGCGTCTACGGCATCGCCGGACTGACGGCCTATTTCGGCCTGCTGAACATCGGCCAGCCGAAGGAAGGCAACACCGTCGTCGTCTCCGCCGCGGCCGGATCGGTCGGCTCGATCGTCGGACAGATCGCCAAGATCAAGGGCTGCCGCGTCGTCGGCATCGCCGGCGGCACTGACAAGTGCAAATGGCTGACCTCCGAACTCGGCTTCGATGCGGCGGTCGATTACAAGAACACGGCGCTGTTCAAGGAACTGAAGGCCGCAGCGCCGAACGGCATCGATGTCTATTTCGACAACGTCGGCGGCGATATTTTCGAGGCGTGCCTGTTCCAGATGAACAACCGCGGCCGCATCGCCTGCTGCGGCGCTGTTTCGCAGTATGACGGCGCACCGTCGGCGACCGGCCCTCGCGGAGTGCCCGGACTGATCGTGGTGAAACGCCTCACCGTGCAAGGCTTCATCGTCACCGACTTCAACGATCAGCGCGACAAGGCGCTGGCCGACCTGCAATCGTGGGTCGCTTCCGGCAAGCTCAAGGTGCAGGAGGACATCATCAATGGACTGGAGAACACGCCGCAGGCGCTGATCGGCCTTCTGAACGGCGAGAACCGCGGCAAGCGGATGGTGAAGGTCTAGCCGTTCAGCCTCGAAAGAGCCGGATCGCGGTCAGTATGAACATCGTGATCACCGCGATGGCGATCAGCGTCACCACCACGGCCCATGAGCTGACGCGCACGGCGCTGACAACCTGCCGCTGCTCCTCGTTGTGCGCGATCTCCTTGTCGCGCTCCTTCATCTCGCTCTTGAGATCACTCACGGCCCCGCCCTCTGTGTGCCGATGCGGCTGACGCGCCGCCGGTTAAACCCTAGCACGCGCGGATGACGCGCCTAGCAGGATTCGGTTCCACCGGGTGACACAGAGACGAGAACCGCACAGATCAACCCCACGGGCCACGAGCGCGGCCGGTCGTCCAAGGGCTACCGGAAGAAGGGCTGCTCGCCGGCGCACCGGGATTGCCAGAGGCATGACCTTGCGCGAAACCGCCCCGGCCGCCCATCTCGCCCGCCATGCGCTGCAACTCGGCGATCCGGTTCTCGGTCGCCGGATGGGTCGAGAACAGGTTGTCCCAGCGCTGGCCCGACAGCGGGTTGATGATGAACATGTGCGCGGTCGCGGGCGCCTTCTCGGCATCCATGTTCGGCACCTGATGCGCGGCGTTGTCGATCTTCGCCAGCGCCGAGGCGAGCCACATCGGCTGGCCGCAAATCTGCGCGCCCAAGCGGTCGGCGGCGTATTCGCGCGTGCGGCTGATCGCCATCTGCACGACCATGGCGCCGAGCGGCGCGAGGACCATCATCGCGATGGTGCCGATCAGGCCGGGGCCGCTGTTGTGATCGCGGTTGCCGCCAAAGAACATGCCGAACTGGCCGAGCATCGAGATCGCACCGGCGATGGTCGCGGTGATCGTCATGATCAGCGTGTCGTGGTTCTTGATGTGCGCGAGCTCGTGCGCGATCACGCCCGCGACTTCCTCGCGGCTCAACGTATGCATCAGGCCGGTGGTGACGGCGACCGCCGCGTTCTGCGGATTGCGGCCGGTCGCGAACGCGTTCGGTTGCGGATTGTCCATCAGGAACACGCGCGGCATCGGCAGGCCCGCACGGCCGGCGAGATCGCGCACCATGCGGTAGTAGTCCGGCGCCGTGCGCTCGTCGACTTCCTGAGCGCCGTACATGGACAGAACCATGCGGTCCGAATTCCAGTAGGCGAACAAATTCATCGCGGCCGCGACGAGAAGCGCGATGGTTGCACCACCGGCGCCGCCAATCAGATAGCCGACGCCCATGAACAGCGCCGTCAGACCCGCCAAAAGAACCGCTGTACGGAAATAACTCATCGTTGCTCCAAGGTGCGTAGCAGCATAACCCGCCCCTTCTGGTAGGTAGTGATCCACCATTGCGCGTTGCAAGCGTACCCACCCTGCGGCGGCGCGTCGCGGTCTGATTTCAATAGCTTGGGCTGTTCCCCGCAGCCATGGACGAAGCCGGAAAGCCCGCATAGGCTGTCGCCGAACTGACGACGCCCGATCAACGGGCGCGGGTTCGAGCTGGCTTCACCATACCAGCCACAGGGGAGAGAACATGCGCCACCTTTCACTTCACAAGGGCACCATTACGCTTGCCGCCGCTACGGCCGCGCTGGCCCTTTCAACCGTTTCGTCTTTTTCGCAGGAGACTTTCAAGCTCGGCATCGTCACGTTTCTGTCGGGCCCCGCAGCGGAAAGCTTCGGCGTACCCGCACGCAACGGCGCGACGTTTACGATCGACGAACTGAACAAGGGAGCCGTGCCCGCGCCTCACAACAAGGTCGGCTTCGGCGGCATGAAGATCGAGCCGATCATCATCGACGAGAACGGCGGCGCGACCAAGCAGGTGCAGGAGCTGCGCAACCTCTATCAGCGCGACAACGTCGATGCGGTGCTCGGCTACATCGGGTCCGGCGACTGCCTGGCCGTCTCGCCGATCGCCGAGGAGCTGAAGAAGCTTCTGGTGCTGATGGACTGCGGTACGCCGCGCATCTTCGAGGAAGCGAAGTACAACTACGTCTTCCGCACCGCCTCGCACGCTACCATGGATAACGTCGGCCTCATCCGTTACATGAAGGCCAAGAACATCAAGATGGACACGTTCTCGGCCATCAACCAGGATTATGCCTGGGGCCAGGACAGCCGCGCCGACTTCGTCGCTGCTGCCGGACAGCTCTTTCCCAACGCGAAGCTCGGAACCGACTTGCTGCCGAAATTCGGCGCTGGCCAGTACGGCACCGAAATCTCCGCGCTCGTTGGTGCTGGCTCCGACGTCGTCTACTCGAGCCTCTGGGGCGGCGATCTTCAGGCATTCGTCCTGCAAGCCGGTCCGCGCGGCCTCGCCAAGCGTAGCCAGCTGGTCTTCAGCGCCGCCGACCACGTGCTGCCGGCGCTCGGCGACAAGATGCCCGATGGCACGATCATCGGCGCACGCGGCGCCTACGGTCTGATGTCGCGGAAGTCGGTGCTGAACGACTGGTTCTTCCCCGGCTTCGAGAAGGCGATCGGCGCCTATCCGGTGCAGGCCGCCTATCGCATCAATCAGTCGATCCTTGGCCTGAAGAATGCGATCGAAAAGGCGATGGAAAAGAACGGCGGCAAGAAGCCGACGACGGACGAGATCGTCGCGGCGATGACAGGCTCGCAGTGGGAATCGCCCGGCGGCACCATCAAGATGACGCTCGGCGACGGCCACCAGGCCACGCAGCCGATCGCCATCAGCCGCACCAAGTACAATCCCGAGAAGAAGCGGGTCGACCTCGTCGACATCCAGTACTTCAACGCCGAATGCGTGAACCCTCCGCCGGGCGTGAAGTCGCTCGAATGGATCAAGGGCGGCATGCAGGGCGCGAAGTGCGACTAACTGCCGGCTGACATCGAGGGCGGCGCGCCAAAACGCGCCGCCCTCTCTTCGCGTGTTGTCATTTCACTGAAAATGCCGCCACGCATCGTGTGACAGAAGCGGGCACGAACAGACGTCATGAGTTTATTTTTCACTATCGTTATCGATGGGCTGATCGAGGCATCCTGGCTGTTCGTCGTCGCGCTCGGGTTGACCCTCGTGTTCGGCGTGCTGAAGATCCTCAACATTGCTCATGGCGGCTTCTACGCGCTCGGAGCTTATATCGCCGCGACCGTGGTCACGCTCTTCGCGGCCAAGGGGTTGCCGCCCGCGCTAAGTTTCGTGGCGATGCTGCTCGCGGCTGCTTTCGTCGCGCTCGCGGTCGGCGCCATGCTCGAGCGTGGGCTTCTGAAGATGTTTTACGGCCGCGACGAGGTCGTACTGCTGCTCGTCACGTATGCGGTGTTCCTGCTGCTCGAAGACATCACCAAGCTGATCTGGGGCGTCAATCCGATCCTGGCGACGCAGCCCTACGAGCTGTTCGGCAACGTCTCGCTCGGCCGCCTGTTCTACGTCGGCTACGATCTCATGCTGATCCCGATCGCGATCGTGAGCGGTCTTGGGGTGTGGTATGGCCTGAACCGCACCGTCACCGGCAAGATCGTTTCCGCCGTCATTCACAACGCGGAGATGAGCGCCAGCATGGGCGTGAAGGTCAACCGCATCTATGCCTTCGCCTTTGCGTTCGGCCTGATGCTCGCGGCTTTCGCGGGCGCGCTGACAGCACCGAAGATTTCCGTGCAGCCCGGCCTTTCGTCGGATGTCATCATCCTCAGCTTCGCCATCGTCGTGATCGGCGGGCTCGGCAGCGTCGAAGGCGCGGCAATTGGCGCCGTCCTTGTTGGCCTCGCACGCGCAACGTCGGTGCATCTCTTTCCGCAGGGTGAGCTGTTCGTCATTTACCTCATCATGGCAGGCGTCTTGCTGATCCGCCCCGAAGGCCTGTTCCAGCGCGAGACGGCGAGGCGCATCTGATGAAGCTGCTGTCTCACCCGCTCAGCATGCTCGGCATCGTGCTGGCATTCGTGCTGCTGGGCCGTGTGCTGCCGGCATGGACGTTGTCGCTCGCCACCGTCGCCGCCTCGAACTCGCTGATCGCTCTCGGCATCGTCGTGCTGGCGCGCACCGGCAACGTCTCCTTCGGTCAAGGCCTGTTCTACGCCGCCGGCGGCTATGGCGTGGCACTGATCGCCAACCGCTTCGGCCTGACCGATGCGGTTGCGCAGGTCATCATCGGCGCGGTTTGCAGCGGCATTCTCGGCCTCATCATCGGCCCGCTGATCGCCCGCTACACCGGCATCTTCTTCGGCATGCTGACGCTTGCACTGTCGATGGTGTTCTACGGCGCGCTGGTGAAGACGACCGCACTCGGCGGCTCCGACGGCTTCAACGTCGTCCGCCCCAGCCTGTTCGGCACCGTGTTTACCAATCCGCGTGAAGCTGACTTCATGCTCTACGCCGTGTCGGTGATCGCGACCGGGCTCGCAGGTATCGGCGCCACGATCTATTTCCGCTCCGAACTCGGACTGATGTCGCTGGCGGTGCGCGCCAACAACCTGCGCGTCGAGTACCTCGGCATCTCGGCCCACCGCATCGTCACCATCAACTTCGTGATCGCCGCGACCTTCGCAGGCGCGAGCGGCGCGCTGAGCCTGATGGCGCAGCGGCATATCGATCCGCAATTCGCCTACTGGACCACATCCGGCGAGTTCGTGTTCGTCGCGATTCTCGCCGGCTACCAGAGCGTCGCCGCGGTGTTCGTGGCGTCACTAGCGCTGGAACTGGTCCGCTCGTTCTCCAACCTCTATCTGCCGAACACCTGGCAGCTCGTGCTCGGCGCGTTCCTGCTCGCGGTCATCCTGTTCCTGCCGCGCGGCATTGGCTCGCTCTGGAGCAGCGCCAGCCGCAAGGGCAAGGAGCCGGATGCACCGGCACCCGGCACCGCCGCGACGGAGCCCGCCGAATGACGCCGGTTCTTGCAGTCCAGGGCCTGAACAAGCGCTTCGGCGCGGTCGTCGCCGCCGACAATCTCAACATCTCGATTCCGCCCGGGCAAAAGGTCAGCTTGATCGGCTCGAACGGTGCGGGCAAAACCACTTTCGTCAACCTCGTCACCGGCTACCTGAAAGCCGACAGCGGCACGATCGAGCTCGAAGGCCGCGCGATCGGCAAACAATCGCCGCGCGATGTCGCCAAACTCGGCATCTCGCGCTCGTTCCAGATTCCGCAACTCTTCATCGAGCTCACCGCGGCCGAGAACGTGATCGTCGCGATCTCAGGCACCGGCACCGGCTCGCTGTCGTTCACGTCGCTCGCCGAAGCAGACGGACGCCGGGAGAAGGCACTGGCGCTGCTCGATCGCCTCGGGCTGGGCGTTTACGCTGATCGGCCGGTATCCGAACTCGCCGGCGGCGTGCGCAAGCTCGTCGATATCGCCATGGCGATGGCGCGGCGGCCGCATCTCCTGCTGCTCGATGAGCCGACCTCCGGCGTGTCCGCCGAGGAGAAATTCGGCACCATGGATCGTGTCATTCATGCCGTGACGCAGGAAGCCGGCACGATCATCTTCGTCGAGCACGACATGGACATCGTCACCCGCTACGCCGACCGCGTATTGGCCTTCTACAGCGGCCGCATTCTGGCGGATGGCGAGCCCGACACGGTGCTGAATGACAACGACGTGCGCCGCTATGTGACCGGAGGCGCGCGATGACCACCCCGCTTCTCGAAGTCACCGACGTCAACGTCGAGATCCAGTCGATGCCGGCACTGCGCGGCTTCACCATGCGCGTGCCGCAAGGAAGCATGGCAAGCCTCGTCGGCCGCAATGGCGCGGGAAAAACCACGCTGATGCGCTCGATCATGGGGCATCTGACGCCGAAGCGCGGCGCGATCCTCTTCGAAGGCCAGGACCTTGCAGCATTCCCGCGCCACGCGCGCGCAGGGCTTGGCATCGGCTACATGCCTGAGGATCGCGGACTGATTCCGCAACTCACCGTCGAGGAAAATGTCATGCTGCCGCTGTGGGTGACCACAGGCATCGACAAGAAGGCTCGCCTCGATTTCGTCTACGAGGTGATCCGCGAACTGACCGAGATGCGCGACCGCAAGGCGCTTCTGCTCAGCGGCGGCCAGCAGAAGCTCGTCGCGCTCGGCCGTGCGCTCGCCATCGGCACAAAGTGCCTGCTGCTCGACGAACCGTTCGAGGGCATCGCACCGGCGCTCTCCGAGCGCTTGTCCGAGGTGCTGGGCTCATTGCGCGGCAAGGACTTGACGGTACTGATCTCGCAGTCCGATATGAACCACTCGCACACCCTGTTCGATCTGGAATTCACCATCGAGCGCGGTGCCAATCTCACGCAGTAACCCTCCGTCGTCATTGCGAGGCCGTAGGCCGAAGCAATCCAGAAACCGCAAAGAAAGATTGGATTGCTTCGTCGCGTTGCTCCTCGCAATGACGAGATGAAGCATCGACCAACAAAGAGAAACAGCTATGGATTGGTCGCGAATTCCCCTCCCCGACATGCGCCTTGAAGGCCGCTTTGGCGACCGGGTGATCCCGGCCTTCGCCAGCCGGCCGCGCCACATCTGGCAGATGGTGATGGAGGCCGAAGCACGGCACCCGGACGGCGAAGCGCTGGTCTGCGGCGACCGCCGCATGACCTGGCGCGAGGTGGTCCGTGATGCCACCGCGATTTCCGCAGGCCTCGCCGCGCAAGGCTTGGAGGCCGGCGACCGCATCGCGCTGCTGCTCGGCAACCGCACCGAGTTCGTGCTGACGCTGTTCGCCGCCGCGCGGCTGGGCGCCATCAGCGTGCTGCTCAGCATCCGCCAGCAGAAGCCCGAGATCGCCTATGTGCTCAACAACTGCGGCGCGAAGCTGATCTATCACGAGCACGATCTCGCCGATCGCCTGCCCGATGCCGCCGAAGTCCCCGAGCTGAAGGTGCGCGTCTCGACCGGCACGACAGCCGGATCGATCCCGTTCGAAACGCTGCTCGCCGCTCCGCAGATGCCGCCACCGGCCGATCCGGGCGAGGAGGACGTGGCGATGATCCTCTACACGTCCGGCACCACTGGGCGCCCGAAGGGCGCGATGCTCGCCCATTGCAACATCATTCACTCGTCGATGGTGTACGAAGCCTGCATGCAGCTGACGCACAAGGATCGCTCGATCGCGGTGGTGCCGCTCGCGCATGTCACCGGCGTCGTCGCCAACATCACGACCATGGCGCGCTGCGCCGGAACACTGGTGATCGAGAAGGAATTCAAGGCGGCCAACTACCTCGCGGTCGCCGCGCGCGAGCGCGTCACCTACACGGTGATGGTGCCGGCGATGTACAACTTGTGCCTGCTGCAGGCGGACTTTGCGAACTTCGATCTCTCCGCCTGGCGGATCGGCGGATACGGCGGCGCGCCGATGCCGGTCGCGACCATCGAGCGTCTCGCGCAACATCTGCCGGGCCTGAAGCTGATGAACGCCTACGGTTCGACCGAAACCACGTCGCCGAGCACCATCATGCCGGGCGATCTCACTGCGCAGAACATCGACAGCGTCGGCCTCGCCTGCCCCGGCGCGATCATCATCGTCACCGACGAGTACGGCCGCGAGGTGCCGCGCGGCGACGTCGGCGAAATCTGGATTCACGGCGGCTCGGTCATCCGGGGTTACTGGAACAATCCGCAGGCGACGGCCGAGAGCTTCATCGGCGGCTTCTGGCGCTCGGGCGATCTCGGCACCATTGACGATCAGAATTTCGTGCGCGTGCTCGACCGCAAGAAGGACATGATCAACCGCGGTGGGCTGAAGATCTACTCCGCGGAAGTCGAGTCGGTGCTGGCCGGGCATCCGGGCGTCGCCGAGAGCGCGGTGATCGCGCGGCCCTGCCCGGTTCTCGGCGAACGCGTCCACGCCGTCGTCGTCACCCGCGACGGCTCGACGCGCGAGGACGAGCTAAAGACGTGGTGCGCCGAGCGGCTGTCGGATTACAAGGTGCCGGAAACTTTTGTGCTCGGCACCTATCCGTTGCCGCGCAACGCCAACGGCAAGGTGATGAAGCGCACGTTGCGAGGGGCTTAGTCTTGTCATTGCGAGCGCGCCAGCGCGAAGCAATCCAGTTCGGAATACGGTCTGGTTTGCTTCGTCGCGCGATTGCGCTCCTCGCAATGACGCGGAACTTCAGATCAAATTACGCACTTCGTTCTGGATGAAATTACCCAGGCGCTTGGCGCGATTGCGCAGCATGCGCAGCGGGCCCTGATCGACGAAGTACGTCAGCAGAATACTGTCGCGCGTCTTGACGCCGCTGTGGACCGGATCGGCCGAGTGCCAGGTGTCGTCGCCGACGGCGAAGGCATAACCCGAGTTCGGCGCAAAGCGCATCTGCTTCGTCTTCGGCATGCTGCCGTCCGGCAGCCGCTCGTGGAAGATCGTGCCGATGTCGGGCGCCGATTCATCCTTCGGCAGGTACAGCTGGACGGTGATGCCCTTCCAGTGCGTATCCGTGTGCGGCGTGATGAGGTAGCCGGGGATATCGCGGGTCAGGATCGGGATCGGGAACATGCCAACGGAAGCGAAGTCCTTGCCGAACCGCTTCTCCAGGCCCGGTGCCAGCATCTTGCGGAAGGCGTTCTTCAGCGGTTCGGAGCGCAACGCGGCGCCGACCTGCTGCCACACCGCAAGCTTCTCCGGCGGCAGATGGCGAATGTATTCCGGGAACAGATCAATCTTCACCCGCGTCTGCTTGCTGTTCCGGCTGCGCCCGTGCATCGGCCGATAGTCCTCGGCAACCGGCATGGCCGTGAGCATCGCAGAGTAAACATCCGGCGGGAAAATGTTACTCAGCTGGAGATGATAGAACGGCCCCGCGCCGGCATGCGCGCTTTCGACGGCAGCGACCGCGTGCTGCGTCAGACGATCGATGGCCGACTCCCGGTCGGTTGCGCGAGGGGTCGTGAGCTGATCCATGGCCGGCTTCCCGTTTCGACGAGGCGGGGAGCATAGCCAACAGTTCTCCGGCCCGAAAGACTGCCGAGCGGGTAGCCCGCGACGCCAGGCCGGTCAATCGGGAGGCCCTCAAACGGGGTACAGCAAGAGGTAAAAGGCCTATTCGGCCTTTTCGAACCGGTCGTCGAGGGCATAACCCGCACCGCGAACCGTGCGGATCGGATCGGGCTCTTCGCCGTCGTTTAGAAGCTTTCTCAATCGGCCGATATGCACGTCCACCGTGCGCTCGTCGATATAGATGTCGCGGCCCCACACACCATCGAGCAGCTGCTCGCGGCTGAAGACGCGGCCCGGATGCTCGAGGAAGAACTCCAGCAACCGGTATTCGGTCGGTCCGAGGTCGATGGCCCGGCCGGCACGCGCCACGCGGCGCTTGTCGCGGTCGAGCTCGATATCGCCATACGCGAGAATGGTCGCCAGCCGCTCCGGGCTTGCCCGGCGCAGCAGGCCGCGCACGCGGGCGAGCAGTTCGGGCACCGAGAACGGCTTGACGATGTAATCGTCCGCGCCGGTCGCAAGTCCGCGCACGCGCTCGCTCTCCTCGCCGCGCGCCGTCAGCATGATGATCGGCAGCTGCTTCGTCTCCGGCCGCGCCCGCAGGCGGCGGCACAGTTCGATGCCGGAGAGTCCCGGCAACATCCAGTCCAGCACGATCAGATCGGGAATGCGTTCCTTCAGCCGCGTATCGGCGTCGTCACCGCGCGAAACCGTCTCGACCTCGTAACCTTCGGTATCCAGGTTGTAACGCAACAGCGTTGTCAGGGCCTCTTCGTCCTCGACAACCATTATGCGGGCGCTCATGTTGGCTCTACCTTCAGTTTCCGGGCATCGCCGCGGCAAAGTTGGTCATGTCGCCTTTCGGGCGCTGATCGAGCATCTGCTGGCCCTCGACCATATACAACACCGTTTCGGCGATGTTGGTGGCGTGATCGCCGATCCGTTCGATGTTCTTGGCGCAGAACATCAGGTGAATACAGAACCCGATGTTGCGCGGGTCCTCCATCATATAGGTCAGGAGTTCGCGGAACAAAGAGGTACAGATCGCGTCGACCTCCTCGTCGCCCTTCCATACGATCATCGCGGCGGGGACGTCGTGCGCCGCATAGGCGTCGAGCACGGCCTTGACCTGCGACTGAACGAGGTCGGTCATGTGCTCGAGGCCGCGGATCAGCTTAAGCGGATGGAAATCGCTGTCGATCGCGGCGATGCGCTTGCCGATGTTCTTGGCAAGATCGCCGATCCGCTCGATGTCGGTCGCGACGCGCAGCGCACCGACGATCTCACGCAGGTCGACCGCCATCGGCTGCCGGCGGGCGATCGTGAGCACGGCGAGCTCTTCGATCTTGTGCTGCAACCTGTCGATCTCGGCATCGGCCGCGACCACGCGGGCGCCGAGCACGGCATCGCGGCGGATCAGTGAATCAACCGCATCGACGATCTGCCGTTCGGCGAGGCCGCCCATCTCGGCAACCAGGCGCGTCAGCTCCTGCAAATCAACGTCGAAGGCTTTGGTGGTGTGTTCGAAAGCCATTTCATTCTCCCCGGGGCGCGCGGCGTTAGCCGAACCGGCCCGTAATGTAATCCTGGGTGCGACGGTCGGTGGGCGATGTGAAGATCTTGTCGGTTTCGCCGAACTCGATCAGTTCGCCGAGGTACATGAAGGCGGTCGAGTCGGAGACGCGCGCCGCCTGCTGCATGTTATGGGTCACGATCGCGATCGTGTACTGCTCCTTGAGTTCATGGATCAGCTCTTCGATCTTCGCGGTTGAGATCGGATCGAGCGCCGAACACGGCTCGTCGAACAGGATGACCTCCGGCCGCACCGCGACGGTGCGGGCGATGCAGAGGCGCTGCTGCTGACCGCCTGAAAGACTGAGGCCGGAAGCGTTCAGCTTGTCCTTGACCTCGTTCCACAGCGCGCCGCCGCGCAGTGCCGCCTCGACGCGATCGTCCATCTCCGATTTCGAGATCTTCTCGTAGAGACGGATGCCGAACGCGATGTTTTCGTAGATCGTCATCGGGAACGGCGTCGGCTTCTGGAACACCATGCCGACGCGCGCGCGCAGCAGGTTGAGATCGAGCTTCGGATCGAGAATGTTGGTCTTGTCGAGCAATATCTGCCCTTCCGCACGCTGACCGGGATAGAGGTCGTACATGCGGTTGAAGATGCGCAGCAGCGTGGACTTGCCGCAGCCCGACGGGCCGATGAACGCCGTCACGCGGTTGGCCGCCAGCACCAGATTGATATTCTTGAGCGCGGGCGCTTCGCCGTAATAGAAATTCAACCCGCGAACGGTGATCTTGGCCGGCAGATCGGCGAACGGCATCCCGCCGGGCACCGGCGTACGCTGCGGCATATCGACGGACACATTCAACCCACTCATGTTTTGGTCCTCTCGGCTGCGAGAAGCCGCGCGCCGATGTTGAGCGCAAGCACGGCCATCGTGATCAGCAGCGCACCCGTCCAGGCGAGCTGCTTCCAGTAATCGTAAGGGCTTTGGACGAAGTTGTTGATGGTCACCGGCAGGTTGGCCATCGTCTTGGTGAGATCGAGGTTGAAGAACTGGTTGCTCAGCGCCGTGAACAGCAGCGGCGCGGTTTCACCGGCGACACGCGCCGTCGCCAGCAGCACGCCGGTGACGAGGCCGGCGCGGGCCGCACGATACGCAACGCGGCGGATCACCAGCGAACGCGGCAGACCGAGCGCCGACGCCGCCTCGCGCAAGGGATTGGGCACCAGCAAAAGCATGTCTTCCGTCGTGCGCACGACGACCGGAATGACGATCACCGCAAGCGCAAGCGCGCCGGCGAATGCCGAGAAACCGCCCATCGGCACGACGACCGCGCCGTAGATGAAGAGACCGATGATGATCGACGGCGCGCTCAGCAGGATGTCGTTGATGAAACGGATCACCGACGTCAAACGGTCGTGCTTGCCATATTCGGCGAGATAGGTACCGGCGAACAGGCCGATCGGCGCGCCGATGCCGACCCCGATCGCCGTCATGATGATGGAGCCGACGATCGCGTTCTTCAGACCGCCGGCATTGGAGCCGGGCGGCGGCGTGTTTTCGGTGAACACCTGGAGCGTGAGGCCGACAAGACCGTTGTAGAACAGTGTGAACAGGATGAGCGCGAGCCATGTGACGCCGAACAGCGCTGCTCCGAAGCAGAGGACGCGAATGATGACGTCCACACGTTTCCGCGAGGCATAAATCGGGTTCATGGCTTACTTCCCCGCCTTTTGTTCGAGCCGCATCAGCATCAGCCGCGCCGCCGACAGAACCAGGAACGTCAGCACGAACAGCAGCAGGCCGAGCATGATCAGACCCGACTGGTGCAGACCGTCGCTTTCCGCGAATTCGCTGGCGATGGCCGCCGAGATCGTGGTTCCCGGCGCAAAGATCGACCCGGAAATCCGGAACGAGTTGCCGATGATGAAGGTGACGGCCATGGTTTCGCCGAGCGCGCGGCCGAGCGCCAACATGATGCCGCCG
>JBEIPX010000234.1:0-5460 GCA_040376815.1 Bradyrhizobiaceae bacterium | reverse complement strand
CTCCGCCCTTGCTGTCCAGGCGAAGTCGCCACCACCGCATTCGCCGGCGATCTCGGCGAAGCGCTTCGCCTGCTCGGCGACCTCCGCCTCGCTGCCGTGGAATTCGAGCAGCAGCAGCGGCGTCTCCGGCAAGGTCAGCTTGGAGTAAGCGTTGCTGGCCTTCACCTGCATCTCGTTGAGCAGTTCGATCCGGGCCAGCGGAATACCGGTCTGGATCGCGAGGATAGTCGCCTGACACGCGCCCTGAAGGCTCTTGAACGAACACGATGCCGCCGCGATCGTTTCCGGAATGCCGCGCAGCTTGATCGTCAGTTCGGAGATGATCCCGAGTGTGCCCTCCGCACCGATAAACAGATGCGTCAGGTCGTAACCGGCGGAGGATTTCTTCGCCCGCGTGCCGGTGGTGATGATCTCGCCGTCGGCGCGCACCACCTTCAGCGACAGCACGTTGTCGCGCATGGTGCCGTAGCGCACGGCGTTGGTGCCGGATGCGCGCGTCGAGGCCATGCCGCCGATCGACGCGTCCGCGCCCGGATCGATCGGAAAAAACAGGCCCTGATCGCGCAGCTGTTCGTTGAGCGTCTTGCGGGTGATGCCCGGCTCGATCACGCAATCGAGGTCTTCCTGATGCACCGCCAAGAGACGGTTCATGTCGCGCAGATCGACGGAGACGCCACCGGCCGGCGCGTTCACCTGCCCTTCCAGCGAAGTGCCGGTGCCGAATGGAATCACCGGCACGCGATGCTGCGCGCAGATGCGGACGACGTCCTGAATGTCAGGCGTCGATTGCGCCATCACCACGGCGTCCGGCGCCTGCGTCTTCAGCCAGGTGGTCGTGTGGGCATGCTGCTCGCGCACCGCCTGCGACGTGATCAGCCGGTTACCGAAACGCGCCGCGAGCGCGTCGATCGCACCCTTTAGCGCCTTGGCATCCGGCCGCGGCAGCGATTTCGCCTCAATGCCTCCCACAACGATCCCCTTGTTGTTTTTGTTGCGGTGGCGACCGTGGCAAAGGTTATATGTGCGGTCAAGCGCCGCCCGGGAAACATCAAGGCGCAATCGCACAAACGGGACGACCGATATGCCTGTCCAGACTGCAAGCGACGCCTCTCCCTTCATGAGTACCGTGAAGCAGCTCGAGCCGGACTGGATCGATTACAACGGCCACCTCAACATGGCCTACTACAACGTCATCATGGACCGCTCGATCGACGAGCTGTTCGCGGCCATGGGCATGGGCCCGACCTACCTCGCCGCCCGCAACTGTTCGACCATGACGGCGGAAGCGCACGTGCGCTACCTGCGCGAGGTGCATCTCGGCGACCCGGTGCAGGTCGCAATGTGGGTGATCGCGGCCGACGAGAAGCGGGTACACACATTTCAGGAAATGCGGCACGCGACCGAGGGCTGGATTTCTGCGACGTCCGAGAACATGACGCTGCATGTCGACATGAGCGTGCGCAAGGTCGCGCCGTTTCCGCCGGATATCTCGGCGCGCGTGCAGGCAATGGCCGCGGCTCATGCCAAAACAAAACGACCCGACGGGCTTGGCCGCCGGATCGAGATGCCGGCGAAGAACTAATCCGCCCGTTTGTGCGGGATGCATAACCGCATACTCAGTCGTCATTGCCGGGCTTGACCCGGCAATCCATCTACTTTGCCAAAGGAAGATGGATGCCCGGATCAAGTCCGGGCATGACGACCAGAAAGATACAGCGCCGCGTCCGGGGCAATATCGCTACACGTTGGTCCGGCCGCGGACGATGCTCATGACCGCGGAGACCAGGAACAGCACGATCGCGATAAAGAACACGATCTTGGCGATTTCGATCGATGCACCCGCGATCCCGCCGAAGCCCAGAAGACCGGCGATCAGCGCGATAACCAGAAACGTCACAACCCAGCTCAGCATGGCTTTCTCCTCGAACGTATGTCTCGCTTCGCCGCTCTTGGCGGATCGGCAATGTCGGAGAACTAATGCCGTGCAGCAGTCACGGTTCCGGATGCTTTGCGGGCCAGCGTGCTGAAAAAAGCCGGGAAATCGCGGGAACAAATGCGGTGAACAGACACCGCAAGCCTGTCAGCGGCGGCCGGGAAAGCCTATATCAAGCCTCCCCTCAGACGGCTGGCAGTGCCATCTTGTCAGCATAACGAATCGCATGACCGAACCGAACAAAATGCCCGCGCCCGGCGCGCCGCTTCACCAGCCCGTGGCAGGCGGCATTGCCGCGCGTGCGCGGGCGGCGGCCGGTCCGCAGTATCTCAACGGCCTCAATCCGGAGCAGCGTGAGGCAGTCGAGACACTCGACGGCCCGGTACTGGTGCTCGCCGGTGCCGGCACCGGCAAGACGCGCGTGCTGACCACGCGCATCGCCCACATTCTCAGCCAGGGCCGCGCCCGGCCGCAAGAAATCCTGTCGGTGACCTTCACCAACAAGGCGGCGCGCGAGATGAAGCTTCGCCTCGGCCATATGCTGGGGCAAGCGGTTGAAGGCATGCCATGGCTCGGCACCTTCCACTCGATCGGCGGCCGCATCCTGCGCTTCCACGCCGAGATGGCCGGACTGAAATCCAACTTCACCGTGCTCGACGTGGACGACCAGATCCGCCTGCTTAAGCAACTCCTTCAAGCCGAGAACATCGACGACAAGCGCTGGCCGGCGCGCATGCTGGCGAACCTGATCGACGGCTGGAAGAACCGCGGCCTCGCGCCATCGCAGGTGCCGTCCGGTGAAGCCGCCATTTTCGGCAACGGCAAGGGCGGCAAGCTCTACGCGACGTATCAGGAACGGTTGAAGACGCTGAACGCCGCCGACTTCGGCGACCTGCTGCTGGAAAACATCCGCATCTTCCGCGAGCATCCGGACGTGCTGCGGCAGTATCAGGTCCGCTTCAAATACATTCTGGTCGACGAGTATCAGGACACCAACGTCGCGCAGTATCTCTGGCTGCGGCTGCTGTCGCAGGCGCCCTCTTCCTTCACCTCTCCCCGTTTACGGGGAGAGGTCGGCAAGAATGAGCAAGGCGAATTCGAGCCGGGTGAGGGGCAAGGCTTCGGCCTCACCGACACGTTCGACTCGCCTTCTACGTCTGCGCCCCCTCACCCCAACCCTCTCCCCGCAAGCGGGGAGAGGGAGGAGAGCATCGCACCCGTGCAGCATGTGAAGAACATCTGCTGCGTCGGCGACGACGATCAGTCGATCTACGGCTGGCGCGGCGCCGAGGTCGACAACATCCTGCGCTTCGATCACGACTTCCCCGGCGCCAAGGTCATCCGTCTCGAGCGTAACTACCGCTCCACCGGCCACATCCTCGCCGCCGCCTCGCATCTGATCGCACACAACGAAGGCCGCCTTGGCAAGACGCTGCGCACGGAAGACGAGGACGGCGAGAAGGTCACCGTCACCGGCGCGTGGGATTCGGAAGAGGAAGCCCGCGCCATCGGCGAGGAGATCGAGCAGCTGCAGCGGCAGGGCGACAAGCTGAACGAGATTGCGATCCTCGTGCGGGCGTCGTTCCAGATGCGCGAGTTCGAAGACCGTTTCGTCACGCTCGGCCTGCCCTATCGCGTCATCGGCGGTCCGCGCTTCTACGAGCGCGCGGAAATCCGCGACGCGCTCGCCTATCTGCGCATCATCAATTCACCGGCCGACGACCTCGCGTTCGAGCGCATCGTCAACGTGCCGAAGCGCGGGCTTGGCGACGCCACTGTACAGATGCTGCACGATCACGCGCGCAAGCGGCGTATCCCGCTGTATGAGGCCGCGCGCGCGGTGGTCGAGACCGATGAGCTGAAGCCGAAAGCACGAGGCTCACTCCGCGCTTTGCTTGAGAGCTTCGAGCGCTGGCGCAAGCAGATGGAGACGCTGCCGCACACCGAGCTCGCCGAGATCATGCTGGACGAGAGCGGCTACACCGAGATGTGGCAGAAGGATCGCTCCGCCGACGCCGCCGGCCGGCTGGAGAACCTGAAGGAACTCGTGCGCTCCATGGAGGAGTTCGAGAACCTGCAGGGCTTCCTCGAACACATCTCGCTGGTGATGGATCGCGAAGGCGGCGCCGACGACGACGCCGTGTCGCTGATGACTTTGCACTCGGCCAAGGGTCTCGAATTCAACAACGTCTTCCTGCCTGGCTGGGAGGAAGGCCTGTTCCCAAGCCAGCGCACGCTCGACGATCAGGGCCGCGCCGGCCTCGAGGAAGAGCGCCGCCTCGCTCACGTCGGCATCACCCGCGCGCGCCGCCGCGCGAAGCTCTACTTCGCCACCAATCGCCGCATCCACGGCACATGGTCGACGACCATCCCCTCGCGCTTCCTCGATGAGTTGCCGGCGCACAACGTCGAGATCACCGAGAGCAAGGGCGGCGGCGGATGGGGCGGCTCCGGAGGCTATGGAGCCTCGCGCTTCGACAACATGGAGTCGTTCGGATCGAGTTATTCGACGCCTGGCTGGCAGCGTGCGCAACAGCGCCGCGGCGGCGGCAATCGCAGCGGATTTGACGAAACCGGCACGGCCTATGATGCCAGCCCGCGTGGGGGCGCATCTTCACGCCGGCGCCGTGCGCCGCTGACCATCGAAGGCGAGCTGATCGCCAAATCCACCGGCACCCAGTCCGACTACTCGCTGGGCGATCGCGTGTTCCACCAGAAGTTCGGTTATGGCCGCGTCGCCAAAGTCGACGGCAACAAACTCACCATCGATTTCGAAAAAGCCGGCGAGAAGAAGGTGGTCGATAGTTTTGTGGAGCGGGCGTAGCATTTTCGCAACGCATCAACCGTTTTGAACAGTGTGCGCTTTTCACGATTGCGAACTGCCGCGATCGTTCCTATCTACCGCGAACCCTCACTGCCCCTGCCGGTCCCATGCCCATCATATCCGTCAAAAACCTGTCAAAGGTCTATTCGTCCGGCTTGCGGGCGCTCAACAACATCAACCTCGATATCGAGCCCGGCGAGATTTTCGCCCTGCTCGGTCCGAATGGCGCCGGCAAGACCACGCTGATCAGCATCATCTGCGGCATCGCCACGTCGAGCGAAGGCAGCGTCACCGTCGACGGCCATGACATCAACGATGACTATCGCGCCGCGCGCTCCATGATCGGCCTGGTGCCGCAGGAGCTGCACACCGACGCGTTCGAGACGGTGTGGGCGACCACCTCGTTCAGCCGCGGCCTGTTCGGCAAGCCGAAGAACCCGGCGCATATCGAGAAGGTGCTGCGCGATCTCTCGCTGTGGGACAAGAAGGACTCGCAGATCATCACGCTCTCGGGCGGCATGAAGCGCCGCGTGATGATCGCGAAAGCACTGTCGCACGAGCCGAAGATTCTGTTCCTCGACGAGCCGACCGCGGGCGTCGACGTCGAATTGCGCAAGGGCATGTGGGACGTCGTACGCGAGCTGCGCGCCTCCGGCGTCACCATCATCCTCACCACGCACTACCTCGAAGAGGCCGAGGAGAT
>JBEIPX010000039.1:0-12668 GCA_040376815.1 Bradyrhizobiaceae bacterium | reverse complement strand
GCATTCCGGTGGCCGACATGATTCGCGTGCGCCGGTCGCTCGATGGATCGAAGTCGCGCCTGATCGGCCCGAACTGTCCCGGTGTCATGACGGCGGGCGAATGCAAGATCGGCATCATGCCCGGCAACATCTTCAAGAAGGGCAACGTCGGCATCGTGTCGCGATCGGGTACGTTGACATACGAAGCCGTATTCCAGACCACCGCCGAAGGTCTCGGCCAGACAACCGCCGTCGGCATCGGCGGCGATCCGGTGAAGGGCACGGACTTCATCTCGATGCTGGAACTGTTCCTCGCCGATCCCGAGACCAAGTCGATCGTCATGATCGGCGAGATCGGCGGCTCGTCGGAGGAAGACGCAGCACAGTTCATCAAGGACGAGGCGAAACGCGGCCGCAAGAAACCGATGGTCGGCTTCATCGCTGGTCGCACGGCGCCTCCCGGCCGCCGCATGGGCCATGCGGGTGCGATCATCGCCGGCGGCAAGGGTGACGCCGAATCGAAGATCGCTGCGATGGAAGCCGCGGGCATTCGCGTGTCGCCGTCACCGGCGCGCCTCGGCAAGACGCTGGTCGAGGTTCTGAGCGGATAATTCTCGAAATTCCCCGAGCGACTGACAGGCGCGGCATCTTTCGGATGCCGCGCTTTTTCTTTGTCTGAAATGACCGCCGGTCGTGAGGCTGGCCGGCCGAGCATGCCGTGACCGGAACGGTGCATGGAGTTTCCCGGCATACGGGATGGAGGGGCAAAATCGGCCTTGCGATCTGGCATAATGTATACCAGAATGCGGGTATCGAGATCGCAATCCAGCCCAGGAGGCCGTGATGAATGTCGGAGATATTCTGCGTCGCAAGGGTTCTCGCATTGCCACGATCCGGATGAATGAGACCGTCGATACCGCGGCCAAGCTGCTGCGGCGCGAGGATGTCGGGGCGCTGGTCGTCAAGGACGTCTGCCGGACTGAGGGAAATACGGTCGTCGGCATGTTCTCGGAACGCGATGTCGCCCGCGCCATTGCCGATCATGGCGCAGCCTGCGCTTCGCTGCCGGTCTCGAAGCTGATCGAGGTGCAGAAGCTGATCACCTGCACCGCACAGGACAGCATCGCGCATGTCCGGCTGCTGATGGAGGAGCACCACATCCGGCATCTGCCGGTGCTGGAGGGACATACCCTCATCGGCGTTGTCAGCATGCGTGACATCAACACCGTGGTGGTCGCGACTGCGAGCACGGCGGCGGCAGCCGCAGCCGCGCCGGCGATCGATACCCGCAACTACATGAACTGAAACACGGCCTCGCGCGGCGAGCGCGGTTGCAGGCTCCGCCTGCCACGATGTCGCGCGTCCGCAACGGCCGCGTGGAAACCGTAGCTCCTTTCTCCAAGACCGGAACGATCTCATGAAGGTTTGCATATACGGCGCGGGCGCGATCGGCGGCTATCTCGGTGTTCAGTTCGCGCGGGCCGGTGCGGATGTCAGTCTTGTCGCGCGTGGCGCGCACCTTCAGGCCATGAGGGACAACGGACTGAAGCTCCTCATCGGCGACGAGGAGCGCGTGGTGCATCCCACGGCGACGGACAATCCGGCCGAACTTGGCGAGCAGGATTACATCATCGTCGCGCTGAAGGCGCACTCGGTCACCGGCGCGCTCGACAAGATGAAACCGCTGCTCGGCAATCATACGCGCGTCGTCACCGCGGTGAACGGCATTCCCTACTGGTACTTCCACAAACACGGCGGCAACGCGTTCGAAGGCAAAACGCTCGAGAGCGTCGATCCGGGCGGCCGGCAGTGGAACGAGCTTGGACCCGAGCGTGCGATCGGCTGCATCGTCTATCCGGCGACGGAGATTGAAGCGCCGGGCGTCATCCGCCATGTCTACGGCGACAGGTTTCCAATCGGCGAGCCGTCGGGCGAAACGACGGCGGATGTCGAGCGCCTGTCGGAGCTCTTCAGCAAAGCCGGCCTCAATGCGCCGGTTCTCGATCGCGTCCGCGATGAGATCTGGCTGAAGCTCTGGGGCAACGTCTGCTTCAATCCGGTGAGCGCACTGACGCATGCAACGCTCGACGTGATCGCCGGCGATCCCGGCACCCGCGCCGTCGCGAAGGCGATGATGCTGGAGGCGCAGGCGATCGCCGAGAAGTTCGGCGTGACGTTCCGTGTCGATGTCGAACGCCGCATCGAAGGCGCGCGCAAGGTCGGCGCGCACAAGACATCAATGTTGCAGGATCTCGAACGCAACCGCGCGATGGAGATCGATCCGCTCGTGACGGTGGTGCAGGAAATGGGCCGTCTCGCGGAAATCCCGACGCCGGCGATCGACACGGTGCTGGCGCTGACCATCCAGCGCGCCAGGGTCGCGGGCCTGTATTGAACTCAAGCGTCATCCTGAGGTGCGAGCACTTGCGAGCCTTGAAGGATGACACACTTGGGCCGTCACCCTTCGAGGCTCGGGCGCAGCCCTCGCACCTCAGGATGACGGCATAACTATTCCGATTTTGGAGCTTCCATGACCAAGTGGGTTCGCTTCCGCCATCAAGCGATGACTGGCTTCGGTTCGCTCGATGGCGACAGGATCGCGGTGCATACCGGCGATCTGTTCGACACGCCGAAGGCGAGCGGGCAAACGCTGGCGCTCAAGGATGTCGAACTGCTGGCGCCGGTAGTGCCGTCCAAGATCGTCGCGCTGTGGAACAACTTTCATGCGCTGGCGGCCAAGATCAACATGCCCGAGCCGCTGGAGCCGCTGTATCTTCTGAAAGCGCCGTCGAGCGTCACCGCGCCGGGGAGTGCGGTGACGCGGCCGAAGTCCTACGGCGGCAAAGTGGTCTACGAAGGCGAACTCGGCATCGTCATCGGCAAGACTTGCGCCGGTGTCAGTGCGGGCGAGGCTGATGCCTTCATCTTCGGCTATACCTGTGTCAACGACATCACGGCCGCTGATATCCTGACCAAGGACAAGACGTTCCCGCAGTGGGCGCGTGCCAAGAGCTTCGACGGCTTCTGTCCGTTCGGCCCGGCGATCGCAACCGATGTCGATCCATCGAGGCTTGTTGTGCGCACGATCCTCAACGGCGACGAGCGGCAGTCCTATCCGATTGCGGACATGATCTTCACCGTGCAGGACCTCGTCAGCAGGATTTCGCACGACATGACGCTGCTGCCGGGCGACCTGATCTGCTGTGGCACGTCGGTTGGCGTCGGGACCATGAAAGAGCCGGTCAACCGCGTGACCATCGCCATCGAGGGCATCGGCGAGCTGCACAGCGAGTATCGGAACTAGCTGTGTCGCCCTGCTTCGCAGGGACGACATGCGAAAATACCGGCCGTTCATGAGATGGCCGGTCTTGCGTGGACTCGGCGTTCCGACGAAAATCGCTGTTACATTCCCTGAACCGATATGCGGCAGAAGGATATGCGATGAGCGCGATCGACGACGTCACAAAGCCAATCAAAACAACCGATGGCCTGCGCGAGCTTTATCCGCAGCCGGGCGAACGCGCCGCGTTGAAGTGCCTGCCCAGTCTCGATGTCCATTGCCGCAGTTTCATTGCGCTGTCGCCGCTGGTCTGTGTCGGCACCTCCACGTCGGAAGGCGCCGACGTGTCGCCGCGCGGCGACGCCCCAGGTTTCGTTCAGGTGCTCGACGACAACACGATCATGATTCCGGATCGTCCCGGCAACAACCGGATCGATACGATGAGCAACCTGATGACCAACCCGCAGGTCGGCTTGCTGTTCATGATTCCGGGCGTCAACGAAACGCTGCGCATCAATGGCGTAGCGCGCATCTCGACAGAGCAGGAGCATCTCGAGCGCGGAGCGTTCAACGGCCGCCTGCCGAAGACCTGCATGATCGTCGATGTACGCGAAGCCTATCTTCACTGTGGCAAGGCGCTGATCCGCTCCAAGCTCTGGGACGAGTCATCCAAGCTCGAGCGCGCGCGGTTGCCGACGCTCGGCGAGATGGTCAACGATCAGGTCAAGAACCTTTCGTCGACGCCGCTGACCAACGAACAGGCGAACGCCTGGATTGAAGAGAGCTACAGCAAGCGGCTGTACTGAGGCAGCGATCTGGTTCCGCTTCATCCTGAGGAGCGCGTTGCAGACGCGCGTCTCGAAGGATGGGGTAGTCATTTCGAGCCTCATGGTTCGAGACGGCTGCTGCGCAGCCTTCTCACCGTGAGGAACTGGTGGCTGTTCCGGACTGGCGGGTACTTCGGCTGACTTGCAATTCCCCCGGGATCATATTTCGCACCTGCGGCAGGATGACGCTTGAGTACTGACGATTATTGACAATCGTCAGTTATAGGATCACTCTCAGTCTATAGCCTGAGGGTCATCCGATGCGCGCCAATACGCTTTCTTTCAATTTTCCCAAAGCCTTAGCCATCTCCAAGCTGGTTGTCCTGTCCGGAGCACTCAGTTCCATCCTGCTGATGAGCGGCTGCAACGAGAAGCCGGTCGAGCAGGCGGCGCCCAAGCGCCCGGTCCTGGTTGCGGCGGTTCATTATGAAATGGAGCGGCCGGCTAGCACCTTTGTCGGCACCGTCCGGCCGCGGATCGAGGCCGATATGGGCTTCCGGGTCGCCGGCAAGGTGGCCAAGCGTCTGGTCGAAGTCGGCCAGGCTGTCGAGGTTGGGCAGCCTCTGGCGCTGCTCGACGAGGTCGATCTGAAATTGCAGGCCGAACAGGCGGAGGCCGAGCATCGGGCCGCCACAGGCGTGCTGGCGCAGGCGAGCGCCGCCGAAGGGCGCGCGAAGGATTTGCGCGGCCGCGGCTGGTCGACGGAAGCACAGATGGATCAGGCGCGCGCAGCGGCGGATGAGGCACGGGCGCGCGTCAACCGCGCCGAGCGCTCGGTCGAACTGACGAAGAATGCTCTCTCTTATGCAACGCTGGTCGCCGACAGCAACGGCATCGTCACCGCGACGCTGATCGACGCGGGGCAGGTGGTCGCCGCTGGTCAGGCTGCGGTCCGCGTGGCGCGCGCCGGCGAGAAGGAAGCCGTCGTGGCGATCCCGGAGACACTGGTGGGCCGTGCCAAGTCCGGCAGCGCCTCGGTGTCGCTGTGGTCGGAGCCCGGCAAACAGTATGTCGCGAAGCTGCGCGAGATTGCCCCGGCTGCGGACGCGGCGACGCGCACGTATCTCGCGAAATTCTCACTGCCCGGCGCCGGCGAGGGCGTGCAGTTCGGCATGACCGCGACGCTGACGCTCTCCGGCGGCGGCAGCAACGATCGCGTGGCGCGGCTGCCGCTGACGGCGCTGTTCAGCCAGGGCGATGGCGCCTCGCTCTATGTCGTGAACGACAAGAGCGGCGAGGTCGCGCTGAAGCCGGTTGTCGTCAAGGCCTATGAGGCGCGCGATGTCGTGATTTCAAGCGGCGTCGAGGAGGGCGACAAGATCGTCGTGCTCGGCGTGCAGAAGCTCGATCCGGCGCAGAAAGTCAAAGTGGTTTCATCGCTGTCGTTTTGACGGCCTTTGCGGCGCGGATGCCCCCGCGCCGCACCTTTCGTTTTCTGAGTTGATTGGCAAATCCGGCGAGGCTTCCGATGAAGCGTTTCAATCTCTCGTCCTGGGCGGTCGCGCATCCGCCGCTGGTGCTCTTTTTCATCATCGCGCTCGGCTTTGCCGGGTTCTTCTCGTATCGCAGCCTCGGGCGCGCGGAAGACCCGTCGTTCACCATCAAGGTCGTCGTCATCACCGCGCAGTGGCACGGCGCCACCGCCGCCGAGATGCAATCGCAGGTGGCTGATCCGATCGAGAAGAAGCTTCAGGAACTGCCGTACTTCGACAAGATCACGACCTACACCAAACCGTCGTTCACGGCGATGCAACTCGCCTTCAAGGACAACACCCCGGCCAAGGAAGTCCCGCAGCTGTTCTATCAGTTGCGCAAGAAGCTGAACGACATCCGCGGCGACTTGCCGGCAAACCTTGTCGGACCTGCGGTCAACGACGAGTACGGCGACGTTGATTCGCTGCTCTACATGATGACCGCCGACGGCGCCGATTACGCGCAGATGAAGAAGGTCGCGGAGGCGATGCGCCAGCGCCTCCTGAAGGTGCCGAACGTCACCAAAGTCAATATTTACGGCGTGCAGGATCAGAAGATCTTCGTCGAATTCTCACACGCCAAACTCGCGACGCTCGGCATCTCGACGCAGGCACTGTTCGATTCGCTCGCGAAGCAGAACGCGATCACGCCGGCCGGCACGGTGGAAACCCAGTCGCAGCGCGTGCCGCTGCGCGTTACCGGCGCGTTCGATGGCGCCAAGGCGGTCGCGGAGATGCCGGTGGAGAGCAACGGCCGCGTGTTCCGCCTCGGCGATATCGCAACCGTCACCCCGGGCTTCGAGGACCCGTCCGACTACCAGGTGCGTCAGCGCGGCTTACCGGCGCTCGGCGTCGGTGTCGTGATGGCGAAGGGCGCCAACCTGCTCGAACTCGGCAAGGACGTTGAGAAGGCGACCGGCGAGTTCATGGCCGCCGTGCCACAAGGTTTCTCGCTCGAGCTCGTCGCCGATCAGCCGAAGGTCGTCGATCACGCGGTCAGCGAGTTCGTGAGATCGTTCCTCGAAGCGCTCGGCATCGTGTTGTTCGTATCGTTCGTCGCGCTCGGCTGGCGTACCGGCATCGTCGTTGCGCTCTCCGTGCCGCTGGTGCTGGCAATCGTGTTCGTCTTCATGAGCGCGATGGGCTTCGACCTGCATCGCATTTCGCTTGGCGCGCTGATCATCGCGCTCGGGCTTCTCGTCGATGACGCGATCATCGCTGTCGAGATGATGGTCGTGAAAATGGAACAGGGGTGGGACCGCGTCAAAGCCGCGTCCTTTGCGTGGGAGTCGACCGCGTTTCCGATGCTGACCGGAACGCTGGTGACCGCGGCAGGTTTCTTACCCATTGGTTTCGCCGCCTCGTCGGTCGGCGAATACACCGGCAGCATCTTCTGGGTGGTGGCGTTGGCCTTGGTGGCGTCATGGGTCGTGGCAGTGATCTTCACGCCTTATCTCGGGGTGAAGTTCCTGCCCGACTTCGCCGGTAAACATAAGTCGAACCACGATCCGCATGCGATCTACGAGACGCGGATGTATCGCGGCCTGCGTGCCGTGATCCAGTGGTGCGTCAAGCATCGCGTCATCACAGTGGTTGCGACCGTCGCCGTGTTCGTGGCGTCTATCGCCGCCTTTGGCCGCGTGCAGCAGCAGTTCTTCCCGCTGTCGGAGCGGCCCGAGCTGTTCTTCCAGATGCGGCTGCCGGAAGGCACCGCTTTCAACGTCACCAAGAAGACCGCGGAGAAGGCCGAGGAACTGCTCAAGAACGATCCGGACATCTCGACCTACACGACCTATGTCGGGCAGGGTTCGCCGCGCTTCTGGCTCGGCCTTAACCCGCAGCTTCCGAACGAGTCTTTCACCGAAATCGTTATCGTTTCGAAGGACGTCGACGCCCGCGAGCGGATCAAGACGCGGCTGGAGAAGGCGGTCGCCGAGGGTCAGCTCTCGGAAGCGCGCGTGCGCGTCGATCGCTTCAATTTCGGTCCGCCGGTCGGCTTCCCGGTGCAGTTCCGCGTCGTCGGGCCGGACCCGAAGGAGGTGCGCGATATCGCCTACAAGGTGCGCGACGTGATGCGCGCCAACAAGAATACGATCGACGCGCACCTCGACTGGAACGAGATGACGCCGTACCTCAAGCTCGCGGTCGATCAGGATCGCGCGCGTGCGCTCGGCCTCACCCCGCAGGATGTTTCGCAGTCGCTGGCGCTCTTGATCAACGGCGTGACGGTGACGACGGTTCGCGACGGCATCGAGAGGGTCGGCGTGGTCGCGCGTGCGGTCGCCGGCGAGCGGCTGGCGCTCGGGCAGGTCGGCGATCTGACGGTCACCGCCCGCAACGGTGTCGCGGTGCCGCTCTCGCAGATCGCCAAGATCGAGTACGCCCACGAGGAACCGATCCTGTGGCGGCGCAACCGCGATATGTCGATCACCATCCGCTCGGATGTCGTCGACGGCGTGCAAGCGCCGGACGTCACCGCGCAGATCTGGCCGCAGCTGAAGGACATTCGCGACAAGCTTGAGCCGGCCTATCGGCTTGAAATCGGCGGTGCGGTCGAGGAATCCGAAAAGGGCAATGCCTCAATCTTCGCGCTGTTCCCGCTGATGATCGTCATCATGCTGACCTTGCTGATGATCCAGTTGCAGAGCTTCTCGCGGCTGATCCTCGTGTTCATGACGGCGCCGCTCGGTATTGTCGGTGCTTCTCTCGGCCTCAACATCGCCAACCAGCCGTTCGGTTTCGTGGCGCTGCTCGGGCTGATCGCGCTCGCGGGCATGATCATGCGGAACACTGTCATTCTCGTGGACCAGATCGAAGCCGATGTGCAGCACGGTATGACGCGCCGCGAAGCGATCGTCGAAGCCACTGTCCGCCGCGCGCGGCCGGTGATTCTGACGGCTCTGGCGGCAATCCTGGCCATGGTTCCGCTCAGCCGGTCGGCGTTCTGGGGACCGATGGCGATCACCATCATGGGCGGCCTGTTCGTGGCCACCTTCCTGACGCTGCTGTTTTTGCCAGGTCTTTATGCGCTCTGGTTCCGCAAGACCCTTGACGAACGGGGCCCGGGAGAGAACGTTACAATGGCACCGCACCAAGACGGTGATCCGAGGCCTCAGCTCCAGTTGGCTGCGGAATAGATTCTTTGGTTGGGAACGCGGATACGATTTCGATGTCACTTGTCGTTGAAAATACCGAGGCCGATACCCGCGCCCGGATTCTGAAAACCGCCGAGCGGCTGTTCCGCGAGATCGGCTATCAGAAGACGACGGTTGCCGACATCGCGAAGATTCTTCGCATGAGCCCGGCCAACGTCTACCGCTTCTTCGATTCGAAGAAGTCGATCCACGAGGGCGTGGCGCGGCTGCTGATGGGCGAGGTCGAAGCGGCGGTTCATGCCATCGCCGCGGGACCGGCCAGCCCGCCGGACAAGCTCTATATGCTGCTCGCCACCATTCACCGGATGAATGCCGAGCGTTATGTCGGCGACGAGAAGCTGCATGAAATGGTCCGCATCGCCATGGATGAGGACTGGGCCGTGTGCAATACGCACATCGAGCATCTGACGGTGGTGGTCGCCGGTGTCATCGCCGAGGGGATGGAGCGGGGCGATTTCAAGCGCGGTGATGTGGAAACGGTGGCGCTCTGCGTCTGCTCCGGGATGACCCGGTTCTTCCATCCGCAGATGATCGCCGAATGCGCCGACAAGCCGGGGCCGACGCTGGAGCAGATGATCGACTTCCTGATCACGGCGATTTCGGTCGACAAAGGGGCTGCCCGGTCATAATAAGTCGCACGATGAACGTGACGCCCGCCGACAACATCCATTTTTACGAGCCAGCCAAGGGCCACGGCCTGAAGCACGACCCATTCAATGCCATTGTCGGGCCGCGCCCGATCGGCTGGATTGGCTCCTGCGGTGCAAACGGCAACATCAACCTCGCGCCCTACAGCTTCTTCAACGCCTTCAACTACAAGCCGCCGATCATCGGCTTCTCGACGGTGGCGTCGCGCAAGGATTCCCTGCGCAATATCGAGGAAAGCGGCGAGTTCACCTGGAGTCTTGCGACCAAGCACATCGCCCAGCAGATGAACAAAACGTCCGCGTCCGTTGCGCCGGACGTCAACGAGTTCGCCATCTCCGGGCTGACCCAGGCGCCGAGCAGGCTGGTGAAGCCGCCGCGCGTGGCCGAGGCCTATGCCTCGTTCGAGTGCAAGGTGACGCAGATCCTTCAGCTCAAGACCAAGGAAGGCACCGAAGTCCCGGCGTGGGTCGTCTTCGGCGAGGTGGTCGCGGTCTATATCGACAAGAGTATCATCAAGGACGGCGTCTATCAGACGGCCAATGCGCATCCGATCCTGCGGGCCGGGCGGACGGGCGATTACATTGAAGTGCGGCCCGACGCGATGTTCGAGATGCCGCGGCCGGATTGAACGTCCGGATTGAAATTGCGTTTACGCTGATATTTGGTCTGTTGCGTGGGTTGGAACCTAAGCCCTGCGCAAGATGTTGCATATTTGGCAGGCATTCCCTTGAATTGTTGAAAAACCCGCAGACCTGCGGCGTTTCACACCCGATCTGGAGGACTTCGCCATGACCGCGTTCTCGCTCCGGCGCGACCTTCTCTCCCGTCCGATTCTCTCATGGGCCCGCAAGGCGATGCCGGCGATGTCCGACACCGAGCGCGAGGCGCTGGAGGCCGGTGACGTCTGGTGGGACGCCGATCTGTTCACCGGCTCGCCGGACTGGGACAAGCTGCTGGCCTATCCGCAGGCGACGCTGACCGCTGACGAAGAGGCCTTCCTCAACGGGCCGGTCGACGAGCTCTGCACGATGCTCGACGACTGGAAGATCAACTGGGAGCTGCGCGACCTGCCGCCCGAGGTCTGGGACTTCATCAAGGCGAAGCGCTTCTTCGGCATGATCATCCCGAAGGAGTTTGGCGGCCTCGGCTTTTCGCCGTATGCGCATTCGGAAGTCGTGCGCAAGATATCCTCGCGGTCGTGCGCGGCCGCCGTCACCGTGATGGTGCCGAACTCGCTCGGTCCCGGCGAACTGCTGATGCGTTTCGGCACCAAGGAGCAGCAGGAGCGATGGCTGCCGCGTCTCGCCGACGGCCGCGACATTCCCTGCTTCGGCCTGACCAGTCCGGAAGCCGGCTCCGATGCGGCGTCGATGATCGACACCGGCATCATCTGCAAGGGCCAGTTTGAAGGCCGGGAGGTGATCGGCCTCAAGCTCAACTGGCACAAGCGCTACATCACGCTGGGTCCGGTGGCGACGCTGCTCGGTCTCGCGTTCAAGGCTTACGATCCGGATCACCTGATCGGCAGCGAGGAAGACCTCGGCATCACGGTGGCGCTGATCCCGACCGATCTGCCCGGTGTCGAGATCGGTCGCCGCCATCTGCCGGCGATGCAGGTGTTCCAGAACGGCCCGAACTGGGGCCACGACGTGTTCGTGCCGCTCGATTTCGTCATCGGCGGCAAAGAGCGGGTCGGGCAGGGCTGGAAGATGCTGATGAGCGCGCTTGCTGCCGGCCGTGGAATTTCGCTGCCGTCGCTGTCGGCGGCGGCTGCCGCGTTTTCGGCACGCACGACTGGAGCTTACGCGCGCATCCGCGAGCAGTTCGGTATTTCGATCTCGAAGTTCGAGGGCATCGAGGAGCCGCTCGCGCGCATTTCGGCGTTTGCGTATCAGATCGACGCGGCGCGGCGGCTGACCTGCTCCGCGCTCAATCAGGGCCATCATCCGGCGGTGATCTCCGGCATCATGAAGCTGCACGCGACCGAACGTATGCGCATCGCCGTCGACGATGCGATGGACGTTCACGGCGGCAAGGCCGTGATCGACGGGCCGCAGAACTATCTCGGCAACCTCTATCGCGCGGTGCCGGTCGGCATCACGGTCGAGGGCGCGAACATTCTCACGCGCAATCTGATCGTGTTCGGGCAGGGCGCGATCCGCGCGCATCCCTACATGCTGGAAGAACTGACCGCGATCGGCGATCCGGACAAGGTCAAGGGACTAGATGCCTTCGACAAGGTGTTCTGGAAGCACGCCGGCCATGCGATCAAGAACATCTTCGTCGCATGGGGCCGGAGTTGGACCCGCGGCGCATTCGCACCGGCGCCGGATGCCGGCATGGCGACCCGCTACTATCGCAAGCTCTCGCGCTACTCCGTGGCGTTCGCACTCTGCGCCGACATGGCGCTGCTGACGCTCGGCGGGGCGTTGAAGCGCAAGGAAATGCTCTCTGCGCGCTTCGGCGATATTCTCTCCGAGTTGTACCTGATGTCGGCGGTGCTGAAGCGCTGGCATGACGAGGGGCGGCAGCAGGAAGACTTCGCCGCCGTGCAGTGGTGCATGTCGAACAGCTCGCGCATCATCGACCAGCGGTTCTGCGAAATCCTCGCCAACCTGCCGAACCGCTTTGTCGCCTTCTTCCTCAAGATCATCGTGCAGCCGTTCGGCGCGCGGGTGCTCGGCCCGTCCGATGACATCGTCCATCGCTGTGCACAGCTGGTGTTGTCGCCGTCGGCGGCGCGCGAGCGGCTGACATCCGGCCTGTCGCATGTCGATGACGACGGACCGGTGGCGCGGCTGGAGCGCGCCTTCCGCTTGGTGACAGCGAACGAGGACATCGAGCACAAGATGAAGGCGGCACGCCAACGTGACTGGAAAGCGGCGCTGAAGGCCGGCGTCATCACCGCGGCGGACGGCGAGCGCATGCAGGCCGCGGATGACGCGGTCGCCAAGGTGATAAATGTTGACGACTTCGCGCCCGAGGCGTTATCGCCGATTGATCGGAAACGCGACCAGCGATTCCCGCAGGAGGTCAGCCCGCACCGGGCCGCAAGCTGATGGCGCGACCTGTCTATATTATCGACGGTAGCCGGACTCCGTTCCTGAAAGCCCGTAGCGGGCCGGGCCCGTTCACGCCGGTCGATCTCGCCGTGCAGTGCGGGCGACCGCTCTTGGCGCGGCAGCCGTTTCCGGCGAATGCCTTCGATCAGGTCATCCTGGGCTGCGTCAACGTCATTGCCGACGAGATGAACCCCGCCCGCGTCGCCGCGCTGCGGCTCGGCATGGGCGAGGCGATGGTGGCGTTC
>JBEIPX010000422.1:0-3115 GCA_040376815.1 Bradyrhizobiaceae bacterium | reverse complement strand
CGCAGGTGCCGCATCCGGCCCGCCTCGGCGATCCGTCGGAATACGCCAACCTCGCTGTCGCGATCGTCGAGAACCCGATGCTCAACGGCGAAACGATCCGCCTCGACGGCGCGATCCGCATGGCGCCGCGCTAACAGCTTGTCGTCCCTGCGAAAGCAGGGACCCATAGCCTCCATCTCGAAGATAACAAGACCTGTCGCTGCACAATGGGTTGGCGACACGGCGTATGGGTCCCGGCGCGCGTGCACAAAACGCACCTGGCCGGGACGACCGCTGGTGACAGCGGTTGCCATTTCAGAAAACTCGGCATCAAATCGAGTTTAATTCCGCAGAGCGGATAAGCCCACGAGAAGCAATAAAAAGAACAAGAAAATGAACAGGCGCAAAGCGCCGCGACAACGGGAGTGACGCGTGAACGCAGACGCTGCGAGGGTGTTGAACAAGCCCGCTTTCCGCAAGATCAACTGGATGAAGCGTGACATCGCGGTCGAGCGCCGGCCGGACGGTACGATCATCGTCAAGTCGCGCATCCCGCTGAACGGATACGAAACCTCGATCCCGGCGTCGCTGGCGAAGTGGGCAAAGGAGCGCCCCGATCACACCTGGCTCGCGCAGCGCCAGGGCGAGAAACGCGAATGGCGCAAGGTGTCGTTCGCGGAAGCCAAGCGCACGGTCGATGCACTGACGCAGGCGATCCTCGATCTCGGCATCCCGGCCGACCGGCCGCTGGCGATCCTCAGCGGCAACTCCATCGAGCACGCGCTGATGACGCAGGCGGCGATGCAGGCACGCATTCCCGCGGCCCCGGTGTCGCCGGCGTATTCGCTGATGAGTCAGGATCACGCCAAGCTCAAATACATCTTCAACCTGATCAAGCCTGGCATCGTCATGGTGCAGGACGGCCCGACGTTTGAGAAGGCGCTGGCCTCGCTCGATCTAAAAGACGTGGTCGTCGTTCACGTCGCGCGCCCGCCTGCGAACGTGAAGAGCCTCAGCTATGCCGACATGGCAAAGACGCCGGTGACGGAAGCCGTCGACGCGTCGATCGCAAACATCACGCCCGAGAGCGTCGGCAAGCTGTTGTTCACGTCCGGTTCGACCGGCATGCCGAAGGCCGTCATCAACACGCAGGAGATGATGTGCGCCAACGCGGCGATGATGATGCAGACGCGGCCGCGCGATCCGAACGCAACCGGGACGTTCCTCGACTGGATGCCGTGGAACCACACCATGGGCGGCAACGCGCTGTTCAATCCGGTGCTGATCGAAGGCTCGACGCTCTACATCGACGACGGGCGTCCGGTGCCCGGCATGTTCGACGAGACGATCCGCAACCTTCGCGAAATCTCGCCGACATATTACGCCAACGTACCGGCGGGTTACGCCGCGCTTGCCGCCGTGATGGAGAAGGACGACGCGCTCTGCCGCAACTTCTTCAAGAGCCTGAACCTGATCGCCTATGGCGGCGCGCGGCTGCCGGACGATCTCTATGACCGCATGCAGGCATTGGCCGTGAAGGCAACCGGCGAACGCATCGTGTTCTATACCGGCTGGGGTTCGACCGAGACCGCGCCGACCTCGACTGGCACCTACTGGGACACCGAGCGCGTTGGCCTGATCGGCCTGCCGTTCCCGGGCGTCGAATTGAAATGCGTGCCGTGCGGCGATCGTTACGAGATGCGCATCCGTGGCATCAACGTCACGCCGGGCTATTACGGCCAGCCGGACTTGACCGCGAAGGCGTTCGACGAGGAAGGCTTCTACTGCATCGGCGACGCCGGTGTGTTCGTCGATCCGGAAGACCCGACGCAGGGTCTGATCTTCGCGGGCCGCGTGGTCGAGGACTTCAAGCTCACGACCGGCACTTTTGTGCATGTCGGCTCGCTGCGCACCGATGCGATCGCGGCGGCGACGCCAGTCATGCATGACGGTCTGATCACCGGTCAGGATCGTCCATTCATCGGGTTGCTCGCATGGCCGAACGTCGACGCCTGCCGCATCCTGATCGGCAATCCGCAGGCGACGGCCGACGAGATCGTCAGGCATCCGAAGGTGATCGAGCAGCTGCGCGAGGGGCTTCGCGCGCACAACAAGGCGAGCGGCGGCGCCAGCAGCCTGCGCATCTCGCGCGCCATGCTGATGGCCGATCCGCCGTCGATCGACGGCAACGAACTCACCGACAAGGGCTACATCAACCAGCGCGCCGGCCTCGAGCGCCGCGCGGCACTGGTCGAGCAGCTTTATGCCGAGCCGCCGGGCCCGGACGTCATCGTCATCTGACTTTCAAAGCATCACACCGAACAAGAAGAGCTTGGGCCATGAACTTCGAATTCTCCGACGACCAGAAACAACTCCGTGACGAAGCGCGCCGTTATCTCGCCGAGCATTCCTCGCCGAAGGCCGTGCGCGCCGTGCTCGAAGGCAAAGCGCCGTATGACAAGGAGCTCTGGAAGGGGCTCGCCGGCATGGGCTTCCTTGGCGTTGCGATTCCGGAAGAATACGGCGGCGCGGGCGCGGGCCATCTCGAACTGTGCGTGATTGCCGAGGAGATGGGCCGCGCGATCGCGCCGGTCCCGTTCTCGTCGTCGATCTATCTCGCGGCCGAGGCGATCATGATCGCCGGTTCCAGCGAGCAAAAGCAGAAGTATCTGTCGGGTCTCGCGCAAGGCACGACCATCGGCACGCTGGCCCTGTTCGAGGGCACCGGCAACCCGTCGCACGCGAAGATCAAGACGAGCGTCGCGCAGAACAAGATCAGCGGCACGAAGAAGCCGGTGCCGGATGGATCGATCGCGGATATCGCAATCGTCGCTGCGCGTACCGGTTCGTCGGGCCGCGAAACCGATATTTCGCTGTTCATCGTCGATCTGAAGGGCGCGGGCGTGAAGCGCAGCGATCTTCAGGGTCTCGATCCGTCGCGCAATCAAGCCGAGGTCGTGTTCGACGGCGCAGCCGCCGAACCGCTCGGCAAGGCGGGCGAGGGCTGGGCGACGTTGATGCAGGTGCTCGATCGCGCCGCGGTGCTCACGGCGTTCGAGCAGGTTGGCGGCGCTGACCGCGCGCTGGAGATGGGGCGCGACTACGCACTCGATCGCATCGCCTTCGGCCGTCCGAT
>JBEIPX010000055.1:0-10892 GCA_040376815.1 Bradyrhizobiaceae bacterium | reverse complement strand
TTCGGCCGCGACTTCCTCGGGCCGTTCAAGGAAGAGCTTGCCAAGGCCGGCGGCAAGGCGAAGGTGATCGCGGAGTCGACCTACGATCTCACCGATCCGACCATCGACTCGCAGCTCATCAATCTGTCGAAGTCGGGTGCGGATGTGTTCTACAACATCTCGACCGGCAAGGCGTCGTCGCAGGCGATCCGCAAGGTTGCCGAGCTTGGCTGGAAGCCGCTGCATCTGTTGTCAGCCGGCTCGACGGGGCGCTCGATTCTGAATGCCGCCGGATTTGAGAACGCCAAGGACATCGTCGCTATCCGTTACTCCAAGGAAGTCGGGTTGCCGCGCTGGGCGAATGACCCGGACGTCAAGGCGTTCGAGGAGTTGCGAGCGAAATATCTGCCGACGGTCGACGCCGACAACACGATCGCTTACGCGGGCTACGGTCAGGCCGTAACCATGGCCGAGATTCTGCGCCGCTGCGGCGACAATCTCACCCGCGAGAACGTGCTGAAACAGGCGCAGAACCTCAACGACTTCCATTCGCCCTACATGCTGGACGGCATCACCTACAGCTACACGCCGGACAACTACACGCCAATGAAGACGCTCTACATCTCGATCTTCAACGGCAAGGACTGGGATATCTCCGACAAGCCGGTGACGGAGTAATTTTTGCGTCGTCATTGCGAGGAGCGTTAGCGACGAAGCAATCCACTTATTGAATTGTAGCTGGATTGCTTCGCTTCGCTCGCAATGACGAGAATCCCAAGCATGACCCTCGACGCCGCGTCTCTGCATGCCTAGCTTGGCTATGTGAACGCGCACGATTCCGCTTCCGATCTTCTCCCCGATCTTTTCCGGCGCTGGTTCGCGGCGCGCGGCTGGTCGCCGCGCGAGCATCAGCTGGCGCTGCTGGCCAAAGCGAACGCCCGCCGCTCCGCGCTGCTGATCGCGCCGACCGGCGCTGGCAAGACGCTCGCGGGCTTTCTGCCGACGCTGGTGGAACTGAGCGAGCGCGCAAACGCGCCGAAATCGAAAGTGAAATCCACCGGCCGCGGCGTGGTGCGCGAGGGCGGCCTGCATACGCTCTACATCTCGCCGCTGAAGGCGCTCGCCGTCGATATCGCCCGCAACCTCGAGCGGCCGATCGCCGAGATGGACTTGCCGATCCGGGTCGAGACGCGCACCGGCGACACGCCGGTGTCACGCCGCCAGCGTCAGCGCCGCGATCCGCCGGACATCCTGCTGACGACGCCGGAGCAGCTGGCGCTGCTGATTTCCTCCGCCGACGGCCCGTACCTGTTCGGCTCGCTCAAGCGCATCGTGCTCGATGAACTGCATGCGCTGGTCACCTCGAAGCGCGGCGATCTGCTCTCGCTCGGGCTGGCACGGCTGTTTCGCCTTGCGCCGGATGTCATCGCGACGGGTCTCTCCGCAACCGTGGCCGAGCCGGAATCGCTGTCGCGGTTTCTGGTGCCGCAGATCATCCCCCCTCCCTCCGCGAGCGGAGCGAGTGGTGGGGAGGAAGCCAAAGCCGATATCGTCATCGCCTCCGGCGGCGCGCCGCCGATCGTCGAGATGCTCGATACAAAAGAGCATCTGCCATGGGCCGGGCACAGCGCGCGACACGCGCTCAACGAGATTTACGACCTGATCAAGCGCAACAAGACCTCGCTCGTCTTCGTCAATACGCGCAGCCAGGCCGAGATGATTTTCCAGGACCTGTGGCGCATCAACGAGGACAGTCTCGCGATCGCGCTGCATCACGGCTCGCTCGATGTCGCGCAGCGCCGCAAGGTCGAGGATGCGATGGCTGCGGGCAAACTGCGCGGCGTGGTCTGCACCTCGTCGCTCGATCTCGGCATCGACTGGGGCGATATCGATCTCGTCATCAATGTCGGCGCGCCGAAAGGCGCCTCGCGCATGATGCAGCGGATCGGCCGCGCCAATCACCGGCTCGATGAGCCGTCGCGCGCGGTGATGATCCCGGCCAACCGTTTCGAGGTGCTGGAGTGCCGCGCCGCCATCGATGCGATCGCCGAGAACGCGCAGGATACGCCGCCGCTGCGCACCGGCGCACTCGACGTGCTGGCTCAGCACATCATGGGCTGCGCTTGCGGCGAACCGTTTCTGAGCGACGATCTCTATAACGAGGTGCGCCGCGCAGCGCCCTATGCCGAACTCACCCGCAGCGATTTCGACGACACGGTCGATTTCGTCGCGACCGGCGGCTACGCTCTGAAATCCTACGAGCGTTTCGCCCGCATCAAGCAGGACAAGGACGGCAAGTGGCGCGTCGCCAATCCGCGCGTGCGGCAGAGCTATCGCCTCAACGTCGGCACCATCGTCGAAGAGCAAATGCTGAAAGTGAAGCTCGTGCGCTCGCGCCGCGGCGGGTCCGGCTCGACCGGCGCCATCGGCCGTGGTGGCCGCATGCTGGGCGAGATCGAGGAGTATTTCATCGAGGGGCTTTCCGTCGGAGATACGTTCGTATTCGGCGGCGAGGTGGTGCGCTACGAGGCGCTTGCCGAAGATCAGGTCTACGTCTCGCGCGCCAACGACGTCGACGCCAAGGTGCCGTCCTACGCGGGCGGCAAATTTCCATTGTCGACGTATCTTGCCGATCGCGTGCGCCATCTGCTGGCTGACAAGAGCGCGTGGCGCAATCTGCCGGAGCAGGTGCGCGACTGGCTGTCGCTGCAAACGCGAATCTCGCGCGTTCCGGGGCCGCGCGAGATGGTGGTCGAGACCTTCCCGCGCGGTGGCAGGCATTTTCTCGTCTGCTATCCGTTCGAGGGACGGCTCGCGCACCAGACGCTCGGCATGCTGCTGACGCGGCGGCTCGAGCGCGGCCGCGCCCGGCCGCTCGGGTTCGTCGCCAACGAATACGCGCTGGCCGTGTGGGCGGTCGGCGATCTGTCGGCGATGGTGCGTCAGGGACGCATCGATCTCGCGGCGCTGTTCGATCCGGACATGCTGGGCGACGATCTCGAAGCGTGGCTGGCCGAGTCGGCGCTGATGAAGCGCACGTTCCGCGTTTGCGCCATCATCTCGGGGCTGATCCCGCGCCGCTTCGTCGGTGAGGAGAAGTCACGCCGGCAGATGCTGTTCTCGACCGACCTCGTCTATGATGTGCTGCGCAAGCATCAGCCCGATCACGTGCTGCTGCGCGCCGCGCGCGCGGACGCCGCCACGGGACTGCTCGACCTCAAACGGCTGGGTGACATGCTGACACGAATCAGCGGACATATCGTGCATCGTGCGCTGGATCGCGTGTCGCCGCTCGCCGTGCCGGTGATGCTGGAAATCGGCCGCGAAGCGGTTTATGGCGAAGCAGCCGACGAGTTGCTGGCGGAAGCCGCCGCGGAACTCGTCAAGGAAGCGATGGGATAGGACTGTGAGCGGGCAGGCAGCAGCAAAGCGCGAACCGGACGCTGTGATGACGGTAGTTGGCGTTGCGCTGACGGCGGATGTGTCCGGCGCGCTGTATTGGAGCGAGGAGCGGTTGCTCGTCGTCTCCGACCTGCATCTGGAAAAGGGTTCGAGTTTCGCCACGCGCGGCATCCTGCTGCCGCCGTTCGATACCGCCGCGACCCTGGCGCGGCTCGCTGCCGTCGTCGCGCAGTACGATCCGCGCACGGTGATTGCGCTCGGCGACAGCTTCCACGACCGCGATGCGCACGAACGCCTCGCCGAGACAGACCGCGATGCCATCGCCGCATTGCAGGCGGGCCGCGACTGGATATGGATCGCCGGTAATCACGATCCGCTGCCGCCGAAGAGCCTGCGCGGCTCGGTCGCCGAGGAAATCGCCATCGGCGCGATCAGCTTCCGTCATGAGCCGACCGGGGCGGAGGGCGAGATCGCCGGCCATCTGCATCCGAAAGCGCGGGTCGTGACGCGCGCCCGCGCCATCGATCGGCGCTGTTTCGCCAGCGACGACGTGCGCGCGGTGATGCCGTCGTTCGGCGCCTATACCGGCGGCCTCAGCATCCGCGACCGGGCATTCGCTAAAATCTTTCGCTCGCCGGATTTCACGGCGCATGTGCTCGGCGACGCCAGTTTGCACATCATCGCCGCGAGCCGCTGCTATTGATCATCAACCGTTTCCTCGTCATGCTGAGGTGCAAGGCATTCTTCATGCCGAGCCTCGAAGGATAATACCCGCGGTCTCAATCCCGCCGGAAGATCACCGACGCCAGCCAGCCGGTCATCAGCGCCATCGCCGCAGTAAATAGGCCATAGAGCAAACCGTTCTGCTGCGCGGAGGTGGCGACGAATTGCTCGAAGCCGACCTTGACGATCTCGAACGCGGTTTCGGTCTTGGTAACCAGCGCGCCGTTGGCGAGCAGCTCGATCTCGACGTCGTAGTTGCCGATCGGCACCTCGGCCGGCAGTGGAATGCCGGTGCGGAACAGGGTCGGCGTCAGGAAGGTCACCGCGTTGGTCGCCTCGCGATAGAGACCGTGCTCCATGCGCAGCCGCACGAACGCGGAGCGGAACGGATCGGTTGCCACGACGTCGGCGTAGTCGCCGCCGACGCGCTGCGTCAGGATGACGTTGTTGAGGCCGAGCTGCAGCCGCCGCTGCACGTCGGGTGGAGCGATCTCGTTGAGCGGGCGGTTGGCGAAAACGGCAAGATAGGCCGGTACCTTCAGGAATTGCCGCGAGTCGACATTCACCCAGATGCCGAACTTGCGTTCCTTGCGCCGGGTCACCATGTCGGCGCCTGGGCCCTTGATAGTGACGACAAGGTCATAGACGGCCGGGCGGTTCGGCGGCGTCTTGTCGTCGCGCTCGACCGAGCCGAACAGCACCAGTTCCTCGCCGGTGTAATTCGGCGTCACCGTGACGCGGTGGTTCGACACCGAGACGATCAGCCGTTCGGCGTGCGCGTCGCTCGCGGCAAGCGATGCGCCCAGCGCTAGCATCACGGCTAAAGCGAGGAGACGGCGCAGGCTCATATGCCGTCTCCGATCTGGCGGATCGTATAGACGTCCTCCGGCTTGATCACGAGCTCGACGGCGAAGCGGATACCGACCGAAAGAATCAGGAGACCGAGCAAGAGCCGCAGGTGCTCGCCGCGAATGCGTTGGCCGGCGCGGGCGCCGAACTGCGCGCCGATAACACCGCCGACCATCAGAATCAGCGCCAGGACCGCGTCGACGAGATGGTTCGTCACCGCGTGCAGGACCGTCGCCATGATCATCGTCACCAGCGTCAGCGCCATCGCGGTGCCGATCACCGTGCTGGTCGGCACGCGCATCACGTAGATCAGGATCGGGATCAGCATGAACGCGCCGCCGATGCCCATGACCGCGCCGACGAAGCCGATCAGCAGGCCGGTGGCGATCAGCGGAATCACTGAAAGATAAATCTTCGAGCGCTTGAAGCGCATCTTCAGCGGCAGGCCGTGAATCCAGTTGTGCGTGCCGGGGCGGCGAATCGGGACGTTTTCGCCCTGCCGCGCGCGATGGATGGCGCGCAGTCCCTCCCAGAACATCAGCCCGCCGACCGTGCTGAGCAGGATCACGTAGGAGAGGGCAATGATCAGGTCGAGCTGGCCGAGCGAGCGCAGCAGCGTGAACAGCCAGACGCCGAAAGCAGTTCCAAGGATACCTCCGGCAAGGAGGACGACCGCCAGCGCCGGATCGATTGCGCGCCGCCGCCAGTAGGAGAGCGCGCCCGAGAACGACGATGCGGCGATATGGCTCGAGACCGATGCCACGGCCACGGCCGGCGATATGCCAACGAAAATGAGGAGGGGCGTCAGCAGAAACCCGCCGCCAATGCCGAACATGCCCGAGACGAAGCCGACCGCCATGCCCATCGCCAGGATGAGGAACATGTTGACCGGAATATCGGCGATGGGGAGGAACAGCTGCACGCGGATCGCTTCAGGGTCTGTGCCTGAGCCTCGCGTCGATGCTGCTCACGGCGTCGGTGACGTTGCCGCGACGCGGGCGCGCGCCGCGTTCCTGCTTAACCGAAATTACGCGCGCAAGGCACTAAAGAATCCATTGATCGCCGGGTTTTATCCCGGCGACGGCGGACGATCTGTCAGGCTGGTGAATATTCGTGATTAACGCGCGGCGCGCTTGCTCGACGAGGCCTTCGGCGCTGCGGCCTTGGCCGGCTTCGCAGCGGGAGCCGTTCCGTCCCATCCGCCGGCGGGGGCTGCCGCGGTCACCGCACCTTCGGGCTGGGCTTCCGGCGTGAAGGTCTGGATCGCGAGCTTGGCGGCGGCGAGCGACTGGGCGTCGAGACGCTTGGCCACATCGTCGCGCTTGCGGCCCGAGTCAGCGTCGCCCTGGGCGGCGGCGAGGCTGAACCACTTGTAGGATTCGGCGAGATTCTGCTCCACGCCGATGCCGCGGGCATAGAGGATGCCGAGGTTGAACTGGCTGTCGGCGACGCCATGGTCGGCCGCCTTGCGGAACCATTGCACCGCGCTCTTGTAGTTCGGGCCCTGACCGCCGCCGTCGGCGTCGAGCACCGCGAGGTTGTGCATGGCCTTGGCATTGCCGCGCTCGGCCGCCTGAATGTAGTAGCGGCGCGCGGTGTCCGGGTTCTTCTTCACGCTGAGGCCCTTCTCGTAGAAGGTGCCGAGGCGGAACATTGCCGGCGTCACGCCACCGAGCGCCGCACGCTCATACCATTTGGCGGCTTCGTCGAGGTTGACGGCGATACCTTTGCCTTCCGCAAAACGCAGGCCGATTTCGTAGGCGGCGGCGGGATCGCCCTTCAGTGCGGCGGCGCGCAAGCGGTCGCTGCCGATCGTATCGGGGAGTTTGTCGGACATCGGCGTCAGTGCCGCGGTCGCATCAGGCGTCCACGCGGGAGCCGCAGGTGCTGCCGGAGCGGTGGCGATCTTGCCGGTCTTCGACGTCACCGAACCGGTGACATCGGCCGGGTCGGCCGCGGCAACTTGCGCGACCGGAGGAAGCGCGGACGACTGCGCGGGCGCCGCGGCGGGCTGGGCCTGTGGCACCGTGATGATCTGCGGTCCCGATGCGGGCGGCTTGTTGAAATCGGGTGCCGGCGTCAGCATGCTCTGACGATTGATCGGGTTCGGCGAGATCATCGACGGCAGCGCGGGTGCTTCCGATCGCGGCTGCTGATCAGGCAAGAGCTTCGCCGGAGGCGGCATCAGTACGCTCGATTTCTCGGCCGGAGCGGTTGCCTGCGGGTCGCCGCCCTCGAACATGTTCATGGCCAGGCGGAAGCCGCTGAGCACGATCACGACGACGCTGACGCCAACGAGAAGCGAGCGGATTTTCGATGCTTTGCTGGTGGGCTCCGCTGCGGCGGCCTGCGGGTTCGCGGGCTTCGCGGCGTTGCTGAGCACTGTGATGCGGCCGGTCTTCGGGGCGTTACCGGAGGGTGCGCTGGCAGCAGCGGCCTGCGCGGCGCGGCGCGCGGCGGCAATGAAGGTCGAAGCGTTGCCGGTTTCCGCCTGCGTTCCTGGAATGTCGCTGAGCGCGTCTTCGGAGGCGGCGATCCGCTCCGACGGCGACGCCATGCGGCCACCGCGCGAGCCAGGCTCGAGCGGATGATCGGGCGGCAGGCTGGCGTCGATCGGCAGACGCGGCGTCGCGGCATCGGGACGAATGGCCGGTGCGGGCTGCGGTGCGGGTGCGGTCTCGATGATGACACTGGCCATCGGCGAACGCTGAGGCTGTGGCGGCGTGGCCTGCATCATGACCGGGTTCGGCAATTCGGGACGCGGCATCGGCGCGGCTTGGGGCATCGCCATGCGCGGTGCTTCGTGCTGCACCGGCGCCGTTTGCACCTTGCGCAGGTCGCCTTCGATGACGCCGAGGCGATCGGCGACATGGCCGAGCGCGTTGTGAACCGTTTCGAGCGAGTCCTGCGTGCGGCGATCGGTTTCCGACTGGCTGAAGCGCATGTCGGACAGTTCGCGCTTGATCGCGTCGACGAGGCCGCTGTCCATCGCCGGTGCGCCCATCGCGGGCTGGCTGGCGACGCTGTCGCGCTGATCGGCGAGATGGCGCAGGATGTCGGCGAGCGCGTCCTCGACGCGGGCAAGGTTGTTGTTCTGCGAACCGGCGCCTTCCATCCGCTCCATCAGATGGGCGATGCGCTGTTCGAGATGATGGATGACGGCCGAACCATCGCCGCCACCGACCTGGAGATGGTCGATCCGGTCGGAGAGCGAGCGCACCGCGGTTTCGAGATGATTGCTGCTTTCGCCACCGCCAACCTGGAGATGGTCGATGCGATCGGAGAGCGAGCGCATTGCGTTTTCGAGATGGCTGCTGTCGGGGCTTCCGCCGGCCGGCATCGGCCCGCGCGATTCCATCGCGCTCGTCAGCATTGCGATACGCTGTTCGAGCGCGTTCAGCGAGCCCGAGTAATCGTGCTGGCGCGCGAGCTGGTCGACATTTGCCGACAGCGAGCGCACGTCCTCCGCGAGCTGCACCAGCGCGTCGTTCGACGCGACGTTGGTGACGACGCCGCGCAGCGCATCGATCATGCCTTCGAGCTGCTGCAACGCGCGCGGATCGCCGCTCGCATGCGCGATCGTATCGATCTTGCCGCCGAGCGAGCGGATCGCTTCGTCGAAGCCGGCGAGTTGCTCGGCCGGCGTCAGCGTGCGCAGCGCTTCATAGATTTCGCCGAGCGCGCGTTCGATTCCAGCCAGGGCCTGGCCGTCGACGCCGCTCTGGCGGCCGTCTTCGATCCGGCGGGCGAGCGTGCGTATTTCGCCTTCCAGCGATTCGATCGCCTGGCGCGGCATCGCCTCGGTGATGGTGCGGCGAATCTCGGAGAGTTCGGCCCGGAACGCGGCGAGCGATTCCTCGACGTTGTGGTCGGGACGGCGCAGCGCGTCGATCTGATTGGTGATGTTGAAGAGCTGCCGCTCCAGTCCGGACAGGTCCGGCATCGGCGGCGCGAGCGGCGGAGCCATCGCCGGAGCCATAGCCAAACCCATCGGCGAACCCGCCGTTGAATTCATGGCTGGCGTGGCTGGCATTGCCGGAGCCGTGCGTGGCTGTGGCGACGGACGGCCGTCGAGCTGGCTCTGGCGCGCGGCGATCTGCGCGATCGCATCGTCGAGCGACACCGGAGCGATTGAAGGAGAAGGCTGATACGAGGGCTGCGGATGGGCCGGTGCAGACTCTGGAACCCGGTTCAGCCGGGCGTCGAGCCGGGAGATCGCGTCGTTGAGCTGACGCGCGACGCCGTCGTTGCGCGGTTGTGCCGATGGTGCGAGCCGCTCGATCTGGCGGGTGATCGAATCGAGACGCTGATGGATGTCGGTGACGTCGTGCGTGTCGCGCGCGGCCGGCGGCATCGCGGATGCGTTGGTGTTCGAAGGGGTGTTGAGGCTGGAGTTGAGCCAGTCGTTCAGCGACATGCCGGCGCGGTGCGCCGCTGCTTCCGCCCGTTCCCGGACTGAAGGATCGATGCCGTCAACGCTCCACGATACGCGCGAATTCATGCTGTGGTCCGGTGTCCGCCGACGGCGCTCCCATCGCGCCTCTTCGCTGCCCCCCGTCCCCGCTTGATCGACAAAGCGAATTCGACACGGACGGCGCGCCTCTCGCACCGACTTTTCAGCGTTACGGTAAACACCGGGTTAAGGAATGCGGAACGCCCGTCGTAAAGTTATCCGGCGTCATCGGAAAAGCGCGGGAACCGGAGGCGGATCGGCCCGCAGATCAGGCGTGAATTCAGGCTTTGGGATCGCGCCTCGTGTCCTCGATCGGCGTCAGGTTACCGCCGGTGCGTGGTGGCAGGACTTCCAGCGCTTCCTCGCACCATTCGACCACCGCCCGCTCGTGGCGCACGCCGAGGCGCAGATTGAGCAGTTTGCCGAGATCGGTGAGCGGCGCGGTTCCGTCCGGAAAGCGCTTGCTGAGAATCCGCTCGTAGCGCGCAAGCCGGTCGCGGTGGTGCTCGAGGCGGGCCATGACGTCGGTGCGCAGCGGCTCCATGTCGACGACGTCGAGCGCGAACATCCGCACCAGCAGGTCATCCTTGACCGAGGCCGGCCGGCTTGGCCTTGCCGCCCAGTGCCGCAGCGCCGCCTTGCCGTCATCCGTCAGCGTATAGACGAGCTTGTTGGGCTTGCCGGTCTGCACGACCTCGCGGCTCTGGACATGGCCGCGGTCCCGCAGCTTGGTCAGCTCGCGATAGATCTGCTGGTGGTCCGCTTTCCAGAAGAAGCCGATGGACGCATCGAACGTCTTGGCGAGCTCATAGCCCGTCATCGGACTTTCCGTGAGACATGCCAGAATGGCGTCACCCAAGGCCAAACGCGGACTCTCCATTTCGGGGACGCGCATGATTGACATTATGCATAAAGACGCATATGCGTCAATGCGCATAGGGTGAGCGCGACCGTTCAGGCGATTGCGCGGCCCGGCTGTGACGTCTTACGGCGCGCTCGCTGTATCGCGCCAGAGTTTGCCGGCAATTGCGCAATGGACAAGGGGAAATGTCCGATGACCATGTCCGGACTCGATAAGTGGTACCGCTTCGTGCGGTCACAAGATGCGTCGATCCTGCACGAGGTCCTGCACCCCGACGCCGTGTTCGAGAGCCCGGTGGTCCACACGCCCCAGCGCGGCCGGGACATCACCTTGAAGTATCTGGCGAGCGCCGAGAAAGTTCTCGGCGGGCCGAGCTTCGTCTATCGCGGCCAGTGGACCAACGACACCGGCGCTGTGCTCGAATTCGAGACCGAGGTCCAGGGTATCAAGATCAACGGCGTCGACATCATCACATTCGCGGACGACGGCCGGATCATCAATTTCAAGGTGATGGTCCGCCCGCTCAAGGCCATCAACCTGCTGCACCAGCTCATGGGTGCGCAGCTTGCGAAGCCGTGAGGCTGGCCACGAAGGATTGTCGCGGCTCGGCTGTCTTGCGGTTCC
>JBEIPX010000366.1:0-3760 GCA_040376815.1 Bradyrhizobiaceae bacterium | reverse complement strand
GATCGCGCGCTTCGGCTCGCCCGCGTCTGGCAGCGGCACGGTGTACTCCGCCTTCGGCCCGCTGAGCAGCCAGGCGATAAAGCCATCCTCGCCCTCATATGCGGGCGACGGCGCGCCCTCGCCGCGCAGCACGCGGTCGACCGCCTCGATCGCCATCTTTCCAGCGAAGGCCGGCGCATACGCCTTCCAGCTCGAAATCTCGCCCTTGCGCGATTGCCGCGTCGTGGTCGTCACGTGCAGCGCCTGTTGGATCGCCTGATAGATCGTCTCCGTCGGCAGCCCCAGCAATGCACCGATGCCGCCGGCCGCCGCCGGACCCAGATGCGCGATATGATCGATCTTGTGCTCGTGCAGGCAGATGCCCTTCACGAGGTCGACGTGGATTTCGTAGGCCGCCGCGAGACCGCGCACGAGATCGGCGCCGGAGAGCCCGCAGTGCTGCGCGACCGCGAGCACCGGCGGAATGTTGTCGCCGGGATGCGAGTAATCGGCCGCGAGGAACGTGTCGTGGAAGTCGAGCTCGCGCACCGCGACGCCGTTCGCCCAGGCCGCCCACTCCGGCGAGACGCGTTCGTTGCGCGATAACCCAAAGACGGTCGCGCCCGGCTGCAACGGATGCGCCTCCGCCTGCGCCCGCGCACTCGTCACCGGCCTCCGTGCAAGCGAAGCCGCAGCGACCGCCGCGTTATCGATGATGCGGTTGCCGATCATCTCGACCACGTCGCTCTCGACGCCGACCGGATCGGCCGCGACGGATGCGAGCTTCCAGGCGAGTTGATCGGCGCGGTCGAGCCGCTCGGCCGACTTGTAGGTGCGAACGTTGTGGGACTTCACGACAGGGATTCCCTTTCAGGCTGGGAGACAATGATTGGTGGAACGGGAGTCGGCCTCCCGTCGCCATCGACGGCGACCATTTCGAACGAGCCGCGCATGGCGAGACGCCGGTGCCCGCTGATCAGCGCTTCCGCGACCACATCGACCCCGACCGTCATGGAGGTGCGGCCGACCCGCTCGACACGCGCAGTCAGTTCGATCAGTTCGCCGACACGAACCGGCTCGTGAAATTCGACCTTGTCGGACGTCGCCATCACCACTGCGCAGCGCGCACGGCGCGTCGCCGCGACGAACGCGGCCTTGCCCATCAGGCTCAGCGCATTGCCGCCGAACAGCGTGCCGTAATGGTTGGCCTGCTCCGGGAAGATCATCTCGACGAAGCACGCCGACATGCCGGGATCGGCTCCGTGAGGTTGAGAAATCTGCATCGCCGTGCGCCTGCCTGCTTGCAAACCGGTTCGATATTCGCAATATCTGCACGGCATCAGGCACGTACAGGCCTGAAATTGTATGGGTTTGCGAAGGTCTATCGGCGATTTTGCAAAGTTTGCAAAGAAGCCAGAAGACGGTCGGAGCCGGAGGCACCATGAAAAAGGCTTTCGTCGGTGTGCGCCTGAAACGGCTGCGCGAGGAGCGCCGCCTGACCCAGCAGGCCATCGCTTCCGCCATCGGAATCTCGCTGAGCTATCTCAACCAGCTCGAGAACAATCAGCGGCCGCTGAGCATCCCCGTGCTGCTGAAGCTCAACGCCGCGTTCGGCGTCGACATCCAGTTGTTCTCCGAGGATGACGAAGCGCGCCTGATCGCCGAGCTGCGCGAGGCGCTATCCGATCCCGAACTCGGCGAAACGATTTCGACGGCTGAACTCCGCGAGCTCGCCGTCAACATGCCGGCCGCCGGCCGCGCGCTGGTGACGCTCAATCGCCGGCACCGTCAGGCCGTCGAGCAGGTCGCGGCGCTGGCCTCGCAATTCGGCGAGGACCGCCAGGCCGACACGGCGCTGATGCCTTCGACGCCGTTCGAGGAGGTGCGCGATTTCTTCTACGCCAACCACAATCACTTTCCCGCACTCGATGACGCCGCGGAAACGCTGTCGGACGAACTCGATCTGCCGCCCGGGGCGATGAATGCGGGGCTCGCCGCGCACCTGCTGCGCCGGCATGGCATCAAGGTGACGAACGACGAAACCGCGGGCGGCGTCCATCGCCGCTTCGATCCGCTGGCGCGGATGCTGCATCTGTCGCCCCGCCTCGGGCCGGGACAGCAGACGTTCCAGATGGCGACGCAGATCGCGATGCTCGCATTCGGCCGCGAGCTTCAGAGCATCGCCGCAACGGGCAAATTCAACAGCGGCGAGACGCAGGGTCTCGCCCGCATCGGCCTTGCGCATTACTTCGCCGGCGCGCTGCTGATGCCCTATCGCAAGTTCCTCGCCGCCGCGGAGAAGCACCGCTACGACATCGAACTGCTCGGCCAGGAATTTGGTGTCGGCTTCGAGACCGTCTGCCATCGGCTGAGCACGTTGCAGCGCCCGTCCGCGCGCGGCATCCCGTTCTTCTTCATCCGCGTCGATCGCGCCGGCAACATCTCGAAGCGCCAGTCGGCGACCGACTTCCACTTCTCGCGCGTCGGCGGCACCTGCCCGCTCTGGAACATCTACGAGGCGTTCGCCCATCCCGGGCGCATCCTAACCCAGCTCGCGCGCATGCCGGACGAGCGGACGTATCTGTGGATCGCGCGCACCGTCTCGCATGGCCGCGGCGGCTTCGGCGCACCGGAGAAGACGTTCGCCGTCGCGCTCGGCTGCGACGTGCGTCATGCGGGGCGCATCGTCTATTCGCGCGGGCTCGATCTTGCCGATCCCGGCGCGGCCACGCCGATCGGAATGGGCTGTAAAGTCTGCGAGCGGCCGAACTGCGCGCAGCGCGCGTTTCCGCCGATCGGCCGGAGCCTGCGCATCGACGAGACGCAGACACATTTCGCGCCGTATGTGACGTCGGATATCAGGCAGCGACGGACGGAAGCTCAGCCGAAGTAAGCCTGCTGCACTTCCTTGGTCTTGCCGAGATCGGCCGGTTTGCCTTCCATCACCACGCGGCCTTTCGAGAGGACATACCCGTAGTCGGAGATCGCAAGCGTCCGGTGCACGTTCTGCTCGACCAGAAACACCGAGATGCCGCGTTCGTTGATCTTGCGGATGATGTTGAAGTTCTCCTTCACGAACAGCGGCGACAGGCCGAGCGACGGCTCGTCGATCAGCAGCAGCTTCGGCGCGCGCATCAGACCGCGCCCGATCGAGACCATCGCCTGCTCGCCGCCGGACATCGTGCCAGCGAGCTGCAATCGCCGCTCTTTCAGGCGCGGGAACAGGCCGAAAATCTCCGCCATGCGCTCAAGGGTCACCGCCTCGGACGGTTCCTGATACGCGCCGAGCCGCAGGTTCTCCTCGACCGTGAGCTTCGGAAATACCTTGCGGCCTTCGGGAATGCAGGCGATGCCGGCGGCGATCACCTTGTGCGTCGGCAGCGCGGTGATGTCCTGCCCCTCGAACACGATGCGCCCCGTGCGCGGCGGCGTCAGCCCGAGGATCGAGCGGATCAGCGTGGTCTTGCCGGAGCCGTTCGAACCGAGCAGGCAGGTGATCTTGCCGGGCTCGATTGTGAGCGAGACGCCCTCGAGCACATCCGCCTTGTCATAGGCAGTGTAGACGCCGTCGATGTCCAGCCGGCCGCTCATCACTCCACCCCCAGATAGGCTTCCTGCACCTGCCGGTCGACGGCGACCTGGCGGTACGGACCCTCGGCGATCTTGCGGCCGAAATTGAGCACGACGCAGCGCTCGGTGATGCGCTCGATCACACCCATCTCGTGCTCGACGATGATGATGGTGAGATTCGTGTTCAGCTCGCGCACCTGAAGGATATCGT
>JBEIPX010000174.1:0-6474 GCA_040376815.1 Bradyrhizobiaceae bacterium | reverse complement strand
GCGCGGCAAATCCGACGCCCAAGTGATCGCGGCGATGCTGAACGTCACCGACTCGCGCTTCCAGATCGAGCTGATGGCGGAAGCGAAGGATGCGGGGAAGCTGCCGCGCACGCACGAGATTCCGCAGGCGCATCGCGACAATCATCCCGAGCGTATCGCCGCTGCGCTGAAGCCCGCGCGCAGCGAGGGCTTGCTGCTGCTGTTTCCGTTCGGCACGGATTTCACGGACGTTGAGCAGCGGCTGATCCCGGCGCTTCAGCTGTTGCGCGAGGCGTCGTCGTCGATCCCGGCGCTGCTCGGCCTCGTCGCCACTGGCATGACCGCAGATGATGTGCCGGGCATGACCGAATGCCTGACGCGCATGGGATTCGGCCAGCCGCAGACGATGCGCGAGCGCGTCTATCGCCTGCTGCTGCGCGGTGCGCTCGCAGCAAGGCGCTGATGCACTCTTGTTGTCATTGCGAGGAGCGCGTTCGCGCGACGAAGCAATCCAGTCTTGTTCCTGCGGCTGGATTGCTTCGGCCCTTCGGACCTCGCAATGACGCGGAGGCAGCTAGCGGTTCTTGAACTGCGGCGGACGCTTGGCGATGAACGCCGCCATGCCTTCCGAGCGATCTTCGAGTGCGAACGTCTGCGCAAACAGGTCGCCCTCGACGTTCATGCCTTCGGACAGCGTCGTTTCCAGCGCGCGGTTGATCGCGGTCTTGCAGAACGTCGCGACCGGCTGCGACATCGCAGCGATCTTCTCCGCCGCTGCCATCACTTCATCCATCAGCTTGTCGACCGGCACGATGCGGCTGACGAGGCCGCTGCGCTCGGCTTCGTTCGCGTCCATCATCCGGCCGGTGAGGCAGAGGTCCATCGCCTTCGCCTTGCCGATAGCGCGGGTGAGGCGCTGGGTGCCGCCGATGCCCGGAATGGTGCCGAGGGTGATTTCCGGCTGGCCGAATTTCGCCGTATCCGAGCAGATGATGATGTCGCACATCATGGCGAGCTCGCAGCCGCCGCCGAGCGCATAGCCGCTCACGGCGGCAATCGTCGGCTTCTTGCATTGTGCGAGGCGTTCGCCGCCGATGGTGCGGAAGTTGTTGGTCGCCATGTCGATGAAGCTTTTCGGCTGCATCTCCTTGATGTCGGCGCCGGCGGCGAAGGCCTTCTCGTTGCCGGTGATGACGATGCAGCCGACCTTTTCGTCGGCCTCGAGGTCCGCAACCGCCGCGCCGATCTCGCGAAAGACGCCGAACGAGAGCGCATTGAGCATTTTCGGCCGGTTGAGCTTGATGATGCCGACCGCGCCTGTGGTCTCGACGATGATGTGTTCGAAAATGCTCATGGAACGCCCCGGTTCTTGTTGTGGCGGCAATCTGCCTGCTCGGACCGTGTGCCGCAAGGGCGTGGGGCGGACGAAAAAAAGCCGGCCCCGGAAGGCCGGCTTTCAAGGAGGGCAGGGAGGCATCAGGCGATGAACAGTCTGGCCGCGGAGGCGAGCGTCAGCAGCCCGCCGAACGCGACAAAGAGTTTGCCGATGAGCGAGGTCTGGTCCCAGGTCGAGTCGCTGCTGGCGACTGCACCGCGCGCGTCCAGAGGCACCGGCACCGGCTTCACGGTGGGTTGCGGCAGCTTCGCCTCGTTCTCGGCAGCGCGATCGATCTCGTTGACCTGATCGGCGGCGACGAGCTGGATGTTCGCCTCCGGCGCTTTCGTTTCCACGGCGATCGGGCTGTCGTCGGCAGCACCGGCGACACGCACATCGGCATCCGCGGTCATTTCGGCGCGCGCGTTCGCGAGCGATGGCTTCAGCGGAACGGGTTCGGACGATACCGGCTTTGCGGCAGCGACGAACTTCTTGCCGGCCTTCTTCACCCGCGCGGCGACGCGCGCATATTGCGCAGCCTTCGATACGCGGACGTTGCGCTTTGCGGCGACGCGCGTTCGCAGCGCGCTCTTCTTCTTGGCTGTGCGTTTGGCGTACCTGTTCAGCGTCACCGGTTTGCTGACGGACGTCTCTCGCGCGGATTCGCCCGTGACCGATGCCGACGTCGCGCAACCGCTGCCTGCGCAGATTGTACCGGCATGCGCCGGTACACTCAGGCCCATCCAGAGCCCTGCGATCACGACTGAAGCCAGCCTGGCCCCGATGATGGCCCGAATACCCATGGCAATATCCCCGTTTGCCAGTCCCAGCATCATCACTGATTCCCCGGACGTGACCGCAAATGGGCGAAAAATGGGAATCTTCGGGCAATACCGGTGAAAATCCGGGTCATGATTCCCGGGCGGACCGCGGCCTGACGGGCCGCCGGTCTGAAATCCGTCTTTTATCTCAGCATGTTATGCGGTCGCACCCGGCATCCGCGGCTGACCCGGTGTTCCAGCCACCCGATCATGGTATGAGCCCCGGCGCGGCTCGCCGATGGAAGCCGTACGCCGGCACCACCGGCCCGATTGAGTGAGCGAGAAAAGCGCTGATCGAGAGCCGGAAATCGATGCTGACGCGTAACAAACCCAGCCGTCTTGCGAAGGACTTTATCAGGAGCGCGCGTGCGCGAGCGTGAAACGGAATGGACCGACCTGATGCGGTCGGCCAATGCAGGCGACAGCGTCGCCTATCATCGGCTGCTGAAGGCGATCACCCCGGTTCTGCGCGCAGCGACCCGGCGCGGACTTGCGCGTTCAGGGCAGCCTGTGGAGCAGGCGGAGGACATCGTGCAGGACATTCTGATCGCGGTGCATTTGAAGCGGCATACGTGGGACCCGACGGCCCCGTTCGCGCCGTGGCTGTTCGCGATTGCGCGCAACAAGCTGATCGATGCGCTGCGCCGCCGCGGCCGGCGCATCTTCGTCAACATCGACGATTTCTCGGAAACGCTGGCCGGCGCGCCGCAGGAAGACACGCTGCCGCCGGGGGAAGTCGCTTCGCATCTCGAGCAGCTGCCCGCGCGTCAGCGCGACGTGCTGCAATCGATCGCGGTCGATGCCCGGTCGATCAAGGATACGGCAACGAAGCTGTCGATGACCGAAGGGGCGGTTCGCGTCGCGTTACATCGCGGCCTGTCGAACCTCGCCAGCAAGTTCGGGAAGGAATGAGCATGGACACCGATCGCCTCATCCAGGCGCTGGCCGCCGACAGCGACACCCGCGCCAGGCCGGTGAGCTGGGTGCTCGCACTGGCGCTTGCGCTTGCGGCGCCGATTTCGACCGCCGTGTTCGCAATGCAGTTCGGACCGCGCGAGGATTGGCGAGCGGCGATGCGCAATCCGTTTTTTGATCTCAAGTTCGTGGTGATGATCGCGCTCGCTGTCGCGGCAACCGTGCTCGTGTTGCGCCTTGCGCGTCCCGGCGCGCCGATACGCCGCGTATCATGGCTGCTGGGCATCCCGGCCGGTTTGATCGGAATCGGCGTTGCGACCGACATGATGATGCCGCAGCAGTCGGCATGGTCAACGCGGCTGATCGGCTCGAATTCGATGATCTGCCTCGCGGTGATTCCGCTGTTGTCGCTTCCGCTGCTGACGGCCGCACTGATTGCGCTGCGTCACGGTGCGCCGACGCGCCCGGCGCTCACGGGCGCAGTTGCCGGGCTGATGTCGGCCGCGCTGGCGGCGATCCTTTACGCCGCCCACTGCTTCGACGACTCGCCGCTGTTCGTGGCGACGTGGTACTCGCTCGCGATCGGAGTGGTAACGGCGGCCGGCGCGCTGATCGGCGCACGCGTTCTCAGGTTCTGACGGGCCGATTTCAGGACGCGGTTTGCGTCAGGTCGTATCGTTCAGGATACGGGCTCGATCGCGGCGGTCTGCTGCTGCATGCGGTAGAAGCGCAGCACCTGCTGCGCCGTGGTGGTGCGCAGCCGCTCGTAGCCTTCCTTGCTGACCTCGATCTCGCCGCTACCGGTCCCGCCGGTCAGGTCGCTTCGCATGTCGAGGATCGCCCTGACCACATCCCACGGCAGGCCGGCGACCTTCGCCAGCACGAGAATGCCTTCGCTGCGCGACTCGATCATCACGGTTTCGACCGTGGAGACCGGAACGTCGGCGAGGCAGGCGATGGCCGCGTTGGTTTCGTCGAACTTGCCGGCACGCGCGAACGTCATCATCTGACGCTCGTCGAGCCGGTCGTCGGCGAACAGCGATTGCACGAGGCCGTGCGCGACAACGGCCTCCCGCGTCATCTCCGCCGGCGGCCGCACGAGCTTGGCGGCGTCGCTGACGGCAGCGGAAATGGCGTGGGCGGAGCCCGCGTTCGCAGCTTCGAGGCGCGCCCGCACCGCGTTCGATGCGCGGGCAATCAGCTTCAGATAGTGAGGCCGCGGGATCGACTTCCGTGAGCCGAGGCAGATCGCCAGAATGTCATTGCGCTCGGCGCGCTCGACCAGCTGGCTGAAGCTCTTCTCCGAGAAGCTTGCGCCGACGTTATTGACGGTGCTTTCGACGACCTCGTCGTTGCCGCGCTCGACCAGTACGTCGGTGACGGCGTTGCTGAGCGTCTTGCGTTTCGAGATCGCCAGAAGATGCGCCTGGCTTTTGCAGCGCGCGTTTTCGACCAGCGTTTCCTCGTCGAGCCGCTCCGACTGCGTCAGCACCGGCGCGGCGATCTCGATCTTGTCGTCGAATGCGAGCCTGCGGATGATGCGGGGCGGCGACATCGGATTGCCTGCAAGGCGTTCCGACAACAGGATCTTGGCGCCGATCTCGATATGCTCGACCAGGCAATTGAAGACGTCGTCGAACACCGCGACCTGTTCGGAAGAGTAGTCCACCGATTGCCCCATGAAGAGATCGGTGACGCGGCGCAGCGTCTCGACACGCCGGGCAACGGTGCCGTTGATCAGTGCGCCCTGCAATTCATCGAGGAGCTGGGTCGAGATGGGTGCGGTCTTGGCGCTCATGTGTCCGTCCTGGAGCCTTCGAAGCTGACGCGTTTTCAACGCGCCGGTAACAAAACAAACCGCCTCAGGCGGCCTTGATGCGATTTCGTCCGTGATCCTTGGCGGCGTAGAGTGCAGCGTCGGCGCGCGCGAGAACGCCGTCGGGCGCTTCGTCCGCGCGCATGGTGGCGACACCGGCGGAGATCGTGACCTTCAGCCCGTCTGAAAATGCGCTCCAGTCGAGCTCGGAGGTGATGATCCGCAGACGATCGAGAATGCGCGTGGCGACCTCGTTCGGCGTATCCGGCATCAGCAGCACGAACTCCTCGCCGCCATACCGGCCGAACTTGTCGGTAGCGCGGATGTTCGCAAACACCGTGATGGCGAAAGTGCGCAGCACCTCGTCGCCGGTCGGATGACCGAAGCGGTCGTTGATCTTCTTGAACCAGTCGAGATCGATCAGCGCGATCGAGTAGGGCGAGCCCGAGCGCTGGACGCGCACACACTCCTCGTCGAGCGCGCGCATCATGCGGCGGCGATTGAACGCGCCGGTCAGGTCGTCGATCTCCGCGAGCTCCTCGATGCGGCGGTTGGCGCGCTTCAGTTCGAGGCTGCGCTGATAGAGCTGCGTGCGCATCGCGTTGCCGAACATGCCGAGATAGATGAAGCGGGCGATGGACAGCGACATGCAGAGCAGCGTCACGACGCGCTCGGCAGGGGTGGTGACCGGCAGGACCAGCATCTTGTCGGTCAGCAACAGGAGCGCGGCGAGACACAGCGTCGTCATGCTCCAGCCGATCAGCGCCTGCCGGACCGAGATGCGCAGCGTCGCGAGGCCGAAGATGATGAACAGCACGCAGATGAAAACGACGCTGACTTCCGGCGCGAAGTAGAGGAACGCGAACTGGACCGACGCGTTGGCGCCCGACTGGAGCGTCGTCAGGTAGTGATCCTTGAAGCGGTCGGCGAAGTTGGTTTCCGAGATCAGAAGCGTCAACCCAGAAACCGCGAGGCCGCAGAAGAGGTAGCTGCCCGCAACCAGAAACGATGTCGTTCCGACCCAGGCGAAAGCGGTCAGGATGACCGCGTCGACGAAGTAGCTGATCACCTGAATAATCAGCACCGTGCGGCGGCGCAGGACGCGGCGGCGGAGAAGCTCCGGCGGAAGAGGACCGGCCTCCGCAGCCAGGTCGGCCGCGTCCTCGTCTTTGGCGAGGGCTGCTGTGCTGCTCATGGATGCGGGGCCGGGCGATTCATCACGGAACCCTAAAGGGAAAAGCCTTTAGTTTTGGTATGCGGACCGCGTCCGGGATCAATGGATTCCGGGGTTTTGTGCCGTCGCAGCTTCGATCTGCTGGATTGGCTCCGTCAACGGGGATATCCAGAACTTCGGTATATAAAACAACATCTTATCTAAATGCCGGTAGGCGTGCCGGTGCTGGCGCCTTCAAACCTCGGCTCCGAGGGGCGGGGGAGCCCGGCGAGGTGCCGGGGAGGCTGAAATGCACTTCGGCCTTGCGATGCTTCATGATTCCGGAGCATTTGGAGCCTAGCGTCTTGAAGCGACGATGTTTTGCGACGAATTGACGAAGATTTTTCGGATCATG
>JBEIPX010000454.1:0-2865 GCA_040376815.1 Bradyrhizobiaceae bacterium | reverse complement strand
TTGAGCTTGCCCGGATTGGCTTTCGCGTACGCGACGAACTCTGCCATGTTGTTGACCGGCACGTTCTTCCCCATCAGCAGGTAGAACGGCGACTCCAGCGCCGGCCCGACCGGCATCAGCTCGGTCATCGGATTTTTCGGCGTCAGCTTCGGCGACAGCGCCGGGTTGATGGCGAGACTGACGGTCCCGAGCAGCACCGTGTAGCCGTCCGGATCGGATTGCGCGACGAACGTCGAGGCGACCGCCGTGCCCGCACCCGGCTTGTTCTCGATCACGATCGACTGGCCGAGCTCCTTGGCCATGACCTCGGAAATGCTGCGCGCCATCTGGTCGTTGATGCCGCCCGGCGCATAGCCGACGATCAGGCGAACGGGGCGGTTCGGAAACGGCGCTTGCGCCGAAACGCTGCCGATGGTGGCGACACACGCAAGGGCTGCAATCGCGAGCCGTAACGACAGTCTGTTGCCCTTGGTTGTGATCACGTCATCTCTCCCCGTTTGCTATTTCTTTGCGCCGAACATCTGACGCAGTTGAGTCTTCAGCACCTTGCCGTAATTGTTTTTAGGAAGCGAGGACAAATAGACATACTGCTTCGGACGCTTGAAGCGCGCGATCGACGCAAGGCAATGCGCATCGAGCATCGTATCGTCAGGCGTAACTCCATTGGCGAGCACCACGCAGGCGACGACATTCTCGCCCCATTCCGGATCGGCGACGCCGATCACCGACACCTCGCGCACGGCGTCGTGCGTGAGCAGCGCCTCTTCCACTTCGCGCGGGTAAATGTTGGTGCCGCCGGAGATGATCACGTCCTTCGAGCGATCGGACAGCGTGAGGAAGCCGTCGGCATCGAGACGCCCAACGTCGCCCGTGCGCAGCCAGCCGTCCTTCAGCGTATTGGCGGTCGCTTCCGGATTGTTCCAGTAGCCGAGCATCACCGGCGTGCCACGCGCTTCAATCTCGCCATTCTCGCCGGGCGGCAGTACCACGCCGTCCGCATCGGTGATGCGCACCTCGATCGCGCTGTGCGCAGCGCCGACCGACGCCAGCCGTTCGAGGTAGCGCGGATGATCCGTCTGCTGATGCCAGTGGCGCGAGAGCGCCGTGATCGTCATCGGCGACTCGCCCTGTCCGTAGATCTGCACGAAACGCGGCCCCATCACGGCCATCGCCTCGCGAATGTCGGCGAGATACATCGGCCCGCCCCCGTAAACGATGGTGCGGATGCCCTCACCGTTGTCGCCTTGCGCCTTGGCCACTTCAACGAGACGCTTCACCATCGTTGGCGCGGCGAACATCGAGACGTTGCCGAGCCTCTTGCCCAGCGTCAGCACTTCGGCGGGATCGAACCCGCCCGACTCCGGCACCACATGCCGCGCGCCCATGCGCACGTGAATGAAGTTGTACAATCCCGCGCCATGCGACAGCGGCGCGGCGTAGAGCGCATGGTCGTGCGCGAAAACCGTATCGACATCGGAGAGGTAGCAAAGCGAGGCGGCAACGAGATTGCCGTGGCTCAGCATGACGCCCTTGGGCCGCCCGGTGGTGCCGGACGTATAGAACAGCCACGCAAGATCGTCGGTGACGCGGGAAAAAGGTTGCGGCAGCCCCGCCCCGTTACGAGCTGCGAGGTAGTCATCGCTCTCGACATCGAAGAGCCGCGTCACAGGATTGCTGCTGCCAAGCACATCGCCCAGCGCGGCTTTCGTCTCTCCGGCAACGAAGGTGACTGCCGCGCCGGAGTTCTCGACGATCCACAGCGCCTCGCGCGCGTGCAGCTTGGCGTTGATCGGCACCGCGACCGCGCCCGCCCACCAGATGCCGTAGGCGCATTCGAGATACGACGTTGCGTTGCTCATGAAGAGCGCGACGCGATCGCCGGGCGCAATGCCGTGCGTGTCGCGGAGGCGCGATGCAATCGCCGAGGCCCGCCGCGCGAATTCCGCGTAGTCGGCATCGATGGCGTCGCCCGTCATCAGCGCAGGCGATCCCGGATAGAGCCGCGCAGACGCGGCAAGCCATTCAGCGATATTCATCGCGGTGATGCCAGCGCGTTACTTCGCGGGCTCAAGCACCGTGACGTAGTTGGCGACCGCGGCGCCGCCCATGTTGAAGATGCCGCCGAGCTTCGCGTCCTTGATCTGCATGCCTTCCGGCGCCTGGCCGAGCAGCTGCATCGCGCTCAGCACATGCATCGAGACGCCGGTCGCGCCGATCGGATGCCCCTTCGCTTTCAGGCCGCCCGACGGATTGATCGGCAGCTTGCCGGTCTTCTCGGTCCAGCCTTCCTTGATCGCGCGTGCGCCCTGCCCCTTCGGCGTCAGGCCCATCGCTTCGTATTCGATCAGTTCGGCGATGGTGAAGCAGTCATGCGTCTCGACGAACGACAGGTCGGACAACTGCGCGCCCGCGGACGTCAGCGCACGCTGCCACGCCACCGTGCAGCCCTCGAAATCGAGGATGTTGCGCTTCGACATCGGCAGGAAGTCCTGCGCATGGCCGGTCGCGCGGATGTTGACGGCCTTGCCCATGGTCTTTGCGGTTTCCGAGTCGGTCAGCACCAGCGCAGCCGCGCCGTCCGACACCAGCGAACAGTCGGTGCGCTTCAAGGGCCCGGCGACGAACGGGTTCTTCTCGCTCTCGGAGCGGCAGAACTCGTAGCCGAAATCCTTGCGCATCTGCGCGTAAGGATTGGCGACGCCGTTCTTGTGGTTCTTTGCGGCGATCATCGCCAGCGCATCGGAGTTGTCGCCGTACTTCTGGAAGTAGGCCTGCGCGATCTTGCCGAACACACCGGCGAAGCCCGCGGGCGTATCGCCATCTTCAACCAGATAAGAGGCGCGCAGCAGGTTCTTGCCGATCTCG
>JBEIPX010000068.1:0-10211 GCA_040376815.1 Bradyrhizobiaceae bacterium | reverse complement strand
GCGGTCGCCCTCGGCGCTCGCGACAGCCACGTGCGGCTCAAGACACGTGTGCGATTGCGCCTGGGTGTGGAACGTCGCTTCGACAAGACGCGGGTTGCGGCTCTCGCGTGCGGCGGCGAACCACTCCTTTGCCTTCTTCGCCCCGTGCGAGAACGAGGCGGTGGGGCCGCGCACGTTGCCCTTCCACGGCGCCGGCGCGATGGTGCCCTCCGAGACGTTGGCGGGTTTTTTGCGCCAGCCCGAGAACACGGCAGGCGCCGATGGTTCGCGCGCCGCGCCAATGCCGATGGCGGACGGCAGTTCGGTGATGGTGAGCTTGATCGCTTGCAATGCGCGCTGTGCCGCCTTGCGGTCGGCGGCGGCGACAGCGGCAATTGGCTCGCCGACGTAGCGCACGATCCGATCGGCGGGCAGCAGCGATACGGCCGTGACGCCTGGCATCGCCTGTGCCGCGCCAAGATCTATTCCATCGATTCTGGCGTGCGCAACGGGGGAGCGCAGCACCTGCCCTTCGAGCTGGCCGGGAAGCTGAACATCGAGCGTGTACTTCGCCGCGCCGGTGACCTTGTCGCGCGCCTCGACGCGCGGCGAGGATATCCGCTCGCCATCGAACTTTCCGCTGCATGCTTCAGCAACCGCACGGAGGATATTGTCGTAGGCTCCGCAGCGGCAGAGATGCCCCGCGAGCGCGGCGGAAATATCGTCGCGCGACGGAATCGTCATGCCGTGGGCTTTGCGCCAGCGATCGTGAAACGCGACGGCCTCGACAACGAAGCCGGGGGTGCAGAAGCCGCATTGCAGCGCGTCGAGCGCCATGAAGGCTTTCTGCACCGGGTGCAATCCGCCGGCGCCGATTCCCTCGACCGTCACGATCGTCTTTCCCTCGATCGCCTTCACCGGCGTCAGACAACTCACCACGGGCACGCCGTCGACCAGCACGGTGCAGGCGCCGCAGACGCCGCCACCGCACACGAGCTTGGTGCCGGTGAGGTTGAGGTCGTCGCGCAGCGTATCGACCAGCAGTGCGTCGGGATCGCCGGGCAGCGTTTCGGTGCGGCCGTTGATCGTTGCAGTGATCGTGGCGGTATTCATGACGATCCTCTTCCGGTTCGGGAACGCGAGGGTTTGCGGATAGTTTTGACTTTGCGCGGTGCTCGCGCGGCAGCCGGGGCCAGCGCGCCGGCGACGATCAGGCGAATGACGCAGCCAAGATCGTCGATGAAATCCTCGCCGAGGCGCAGGTCGTTGAAGCCGCGGATGGCGATCTGGATGCAACGTGCGAGCTCGACTGCAGACATCCTGCCCCGCAGCGCGAGGCCTTGCGTCTTGCACACCCGCCTGATCGTATCGATCTGCGGACCGAGATTGTGTTCGACAAACTTGCGGTGAAGGTCGGGCGTCTGTCCGAGCACTTCGGCGAGCAGCTCTTCGGCCTCATCGCTCTCTTCGAGACACTCGACGATGTAGCGGAAGCGCGCCTCGACCTGCGCGGCGATAATGTCGGCAAGGCCCTTGCCGGCCTTCTCGGCGGCGCGGCCGGCGTCAGCCTCGGCCTCGTATGCGCCTTCGTGCACCGCCTCGACCACGGCGCGGAACAGCGCCTGCTTATTCTCGAAATGGAGATAGACCGCCTGACGCGAAAGTTTCGCCGTTTCGGCGACCTGCTCCATCGACGCGCGCCGATAGCCGTTTTGTGCAAATACATGCATGGCCGCGTCCAGAATTCGCTCTCGCGGGATCGTGCGCAGGACCTTCGGACCCATGCCGCAGACTTTACAAACGTTCTAAATTTGTCAAGCAGGCTGGAATCGCGAAGTTGGCGGATCGCACGCGGTTCATTACGCGGCAGGTAAAATCTCACCAGCAAGCCAGGTCAGGAAAGCGGCGAGCTGCGGATGCGCCGAGTCGCCCTTTGGGTAGACGAGATAGAACGAACTGCGCGTCCGTCGGACATACTTGAACGGCTGAACCAGGCGGCCCTGCGCGAGCTCGTCGGCAATAAGCTCCTGAATGCCGATCGCAATGCCGACATCGTCGATGGCGGCCTGATATGCCAGCGTCTGATTTTCGAAGCGAACGCCACGCCTGCCGTCGACGTCGCCGGCGCCGGCTTCCTCAAGCCATCGCGGCCAATCGTCCGGGCGCGACGTCGCATGGATCAATTGATGATGCGCAAGGTCGCGCGGCTCCTTTAGCGGCGCGCGCGCCTTCAACCGTTTCGGGCTGCACACCGGGACCACCGTGATCGGGCAGAGCTTCATCGCTGCGAATCCCGGCCACTTGCCTTCACCGACCATCACTGCCGCATCGAAGCCATCGCGGGTCAGATCGACCGGTTCGAGTGTGGTGGCGAGCTGAATGTCGATCTCCGGATGCTGATCGTGAAAGCCGCGCCAGCGCGGAATCAGCCAGCGGACAGCGAAGCTCTGGTAGGCGCAGATCGAGAGTGGCCGCCGCCGTCCCGGCGCTCGCGCGCGTTCGGTCGCGGACGATATCCGCTCCAGCGCCGCCTGAATTTCCTGCGCGTACGCCTGACCTGCGGGCGTGAGTGCGATGCTGCGGTTGGCGCGTGTGAACAGCGTTGTGCCGAGGTGGCTTTCCAGCCCCTGGATTTGCCGGCTGACTGCGCCGGGAGTGACGCCAAGCTCGCTGGCGGCGTGCAGAAAACTCATCCGACGTGCAGCGGCCTCGAATACGGGAAGGCTGGAAAGCGGCGGCAATCGCTTGGCCATGACTTGCCTCAACTGAGTAAGTCTCAATCGAACGCTACCGAAATCTCGTTTGCAATACCACCGAAAACGCAGGAATGCCGATGCGCGTGTCGCCGCTGACGGCGAATCATGTCAGACGTGACGCCGACATCTATTTGGGAGCGATTCATGCCCGCAGCCGGACGCAAGCTCGCCTTTGTTCTCGCCTCGTCGAACCACGGCACCATGATCGTCAACCGATTCGATCAGCACATGATCGGGCCCGATGTCGGCTATGGCGTAGGTTACCAGATCCTCAACACCGCTTCGTTCGATCCCGGCGAAGTCGATCTGGCGATTCAGATTCTTCGTTTGCGACACAAGCATTACGGAGACGGCGTCGTGGCGCTCGATTGCGGCGCCAATATCGGGGTGCATACGGTCGAATGGGCCAAGGAGATGACCGGCTGGGGCTCGGTGCTTGCCATCGAAGCTCAGGAGCGCGTGTTTTACGCGCTCGCAGGCAACGTGGCGATCAACAACTGCTTCAACGCGATTGTTCTGAATGCAGCGATCTCATCCAAAGCGGGCAACATGAAAATTCCGGTGCCGGATTACACGCAGGCCGCGAGTTTCGGCAGTCTCGAATTGCGCAAAAGCGATCGCAACGAGTTCATCGGCCAGAAGATCGATTATGACAGCGCGGTGGACGTTCGTACGCTCGCGATCGACGATTTCGGTCTAACGCGTGTCGACTTTCTCAAGATCGACGTCGAAGGGATGGAGATGGAGGCGCTGGACGGCGCCAGGACGGTGCTTGCAATCCACCGCCCGATCATGCTCATCGAGAAAATCAAAGCGGATGCCGTCGCACTACAGAAGCGGCTGGAGGAGGCGGGCTACATCGTCATGAACGCCGATATCAATCTGTTGGCGATCCATCGCGACGACAAGACGCTAGCCGACTTGCAGCCAAAACGCTGAAATCGCGCGCCGGGCGCTTGGGGCCATGCTGCGGCGTGCTTTGACAGTTGAATGTCGCACTGTTTCCGCGCTGCCGCAGACGCTGCGGTTGGCGCGCGTGAACAGCGTTGCGCCGAGGTGGCTTTCCAGCCCTGGATTTGCCGGCTGACCGCGCCGGGAGTGACGCCAACCTCGCTGGCGGCGTGCAGAAAACTCATCCGACGTGCAGGGCTTCGAATAAGGGAAGGCCGGAAAGCGGCGGCAGTCGCTTGGCCATGACTTGACTCAATTGAGTAAATATCAATTGAAGGCTACCGAATTCTCGTTTGCAAGACCATCGAAAACGCCGCAACGTTGCCCCAGCATATCGAGCCGCTCGCACGGACGAGCGCCGCGCGGAGAAACGCCATGAACGTCAACGCCATGAACGTGCAACGCATGCCGCAACCGAAGGCCGACCTGATCGCACCCGATACCACGGGCCTGAATTTCTACCGCGCCGATCCGATGCTGGCGGATATCCTGCGGCTCTATCTGCCGCCGGCACTGTTCAAGCACATCGATCCGCATCTCGACCGTCTCGGCGCACTGGCCGGCGATCATCTCGATACCTGCGCGCGGCTCGCCGATAGGCACGGTCCGATCCTGCATCATCGCGATCGCTTCGGCCGCGATGCGCAATGGATCGAATATCATCCGGCCTATCGCGAATTGGAGAACGCCGCCTATGGCGAATTCGGCATTCACGCGATGTCGCATCGCAAAGGCATCCTCGGCTGGGCCGATACCTATCCGGCGGTGGCGAAGCACGCGTTTACGTTCCTGTTCAACCAGACCGAATTCGGCATGGGCTGCCCGATCAACGTGACCGACGGCGCGGCGCGGTTGCTGTCGCGCTTCGGTGACCCGGCATTAAAGGTGAAGTATCTCGATGGCCTGACGCAGACCGACATGACGAAGCTGACCCAGGGCGGTCAGTTCATGACGGAGAAAGAGGGCGGTTCCGACGTCGGCAAGCTGACGACGACCGCCGTGCAGGAGGGCGATCACTGGCGGCTGCATGGCGAGAAGTGGTTCTGCTCCAACGCGGACGCGAAAGTCGTGATGCTGCTGGCGCGGCCGGAAGGTGCGGTCGGCGGCACGCGTGGCGTCGGCCTGTTTCTGATGCCGCGCTTCCTCGATGACGGTTCGCCCAATCACTACCGGATCGTGCGGCTGAAGGACAAACTCGGCACGCGTTCGATGGCATCCGGTGAAATCAAACTTGAGGGCGCGATTGCTTATTCCGTCGGCAATCTCGATCGCGGCTTCGTGCAGATGGCCGAGATGGTCAACTGGTCGCGGCTGTCGAACGGCGTCAAGTCGGCAGCGTTGATGCGCCGCGCGCATCACGATGCCAATACGGTTGCGCGCAACCGCGTCGTCTTCGGCCAGCGCATCATCGACATGCCGCTGGCGCGGCGGCAGCTGATGAAGATCATGCTGCCGACCGAGCAGGCGATCTCGCTGAGTTTTGCAACCGCCGACGCGCTCGATCGCGCCGAGGCTGGCAGCCAGGACGCTGCCGCCGTGCTGCGCGTGCTGACGCCGACGCTGAAGTATCGTGCGACCCGCGATGCGCGGAAGGTCTGCGGCGACGCCATGGAGATGCGTGGCGGCATCGGTTACATTGAGGAGTTCGCGACGCCGCGACTGTTGCGCGATGCGCATCTTGGCTCGATCTGGGAAGGCACCGGCAACATCGTTGCGCTCGATGCGCTGACCCGCGCGGTCGGCCGTCACGGCGCAGACGCTGCACTTGCTGCCGACTTGCACGCGCGCATCAACGACATGACCGGAGTGCCGAAGGGCTGGCGCGATCGCCTGAAGCAGCTGTCGGATCGCGCGGTTGAATTCGCCCGCGACGTCGCGCGCTCCAGTGAGAGCGAAGCCGATGCGCGGCGTGCGACGAGCGCGCTCTATCATGTCGCGAGTGCGGTGACATTCGCCTGGGAGGGCGGGCGTATCCATGAGATGCGCGGTGACGCCAAGCGCATGTTGCTGTCGCGGCTCGTGGTCGATCATCGCCTGACGCCGCAGGATCCGTTCGCGGCAACGGCCGGCAAGGCCGAGGACGAGATATCGGGGCGCGTTCTCGGCGAGCGCGACGTCAGCCTTGCGGATGCGTCGGCGCTGCTAGTGGTCTGATTCTAACATTCGCATCCCTTTTTCAGCACTCGCCTTAGCGAATGTTAGAATCAAAGGGCCACTAGCAATTGTAAAGTTCTAGTGGAGTTCCGGATTTGACATTCGCATCGCGATTTCGCGGCTAGGTGCGAATGTCAAATCCACTCCACTAGCCTGACCGATGTTCCGTCCGCCGCAACGCAGCGTGCGTTGCGCGGGAGGGGCATGCACCACGCGCGGATGCCTTCCGGCACGGATCAATGGTAACTATCGCGTGCGCGGTGCATCGCGCGGCGCCATTTATCCTTCTGATCGGACATGATTTTTCGAAGGCCGGTGGGCCTTTGGGTCATGTCTGCTGCCCGGAGAGGCAATGTCTGATCTCGCAGTTGTCGAGTTGCCCCCTTCCGATGGCGAGGGGAAGCCGCTGGCGCCGATCGTTGCTCCGGCAGCCGCAGCTGAGCGCAATCCGCTGCTGGAAGGTCCGATCCTGCCGACACTGCTGCGGCTCGCCGCGCCGAATGTGGTGGCTTTGACCGCTGGCACCTGCGTGGTGATCGCCGAAACATCTTACATCGGCCGCCTTGGTGTCGAGGCGCTGGCGGCGATGGCGCTGGTGTTTCCTTTCATCATGCTGACCATGACCATGTCCGGCGGGGCGATGGGTGGCGGCGTTGCATCGGCCGTCGCCCGCGCGCTGGGCGCGAACGACGTGCATCGTGCCTCGACGCTCGCGGCGCATGCGCTGATCATCGGTCTCACGCTCGGTCTCGTTTTCATGGTCGGCGTGCTGACCTTTGGCCCGATGCTGCTGGAAAAGATGGGCGGCCGCGGCAACGTGCTGGCCCAGGCGGTCGCCTACATCAACGTCTTCTTCCTGGGCGCGACGATCCCCTGGCTGATGAACACGATGGCCGGCGTGCTGCGTGGCACCGGCAACATGAAGCTGCCATCGGCCATGGTGTTGTGCTCCGCCGTGAGCCAGATCATCCTCGGCGGCACGCTGGGACTGGGTCTCGGCCCGGTGCCGCAGTTCGGGATGCCGGGAGTGGCTGCCGGCGCGCTGCTCGCGCTCAGCATCAGTACAGCGACCATGGGCTGGTATCTCCTGTCAGGACGCGCACGCGTCAAACCGTTCGTGCGCGGCTTTCGCATCCAGCGTGCGATGTTCTTTGACATCCTGAAGGTCGGTGCGGTCGCCTGCTTCTCGCCATTGCAGGTCGTGGTGACGATATCGATTTTCACGCACATGCTGGCGCAGTTCGGCACCGAGGTGCTCGCGGGTTACGGCATCGGTGCGCGGCTTGAATTCATGCTGACGTCGATCGCGTTCGCGGTCGGCATGGCGTCGGTGCCGATGGTCGGCATGGCGATCGGCGCGCGCGATGTTGCCCGTGCACGGCGCATCGCCTGGACCGCGGGCGCGGTGTCGTTCGTGTCGGTCGGCAGCGTTGCGACGTTGATCGCGATCTTTCCGGATGCCTGGATCAATCTCTTCACCGACGATCCCGGCGTGCGTGCCGCGAGCCGCCAGTACCTCACGACTGCCGCGCCGTTCTATGCTTTTATCGGATTGTCGATCTCGCTGTACTTCTCCTCGCAGGGGGCTGCGAAGGTATTGCCGCCGGTGCTGGCGCAGACCGCACGCCTTATCTTTATCGCGATCGGCGGCTGGATTCTGATGTCGTATGGCGCCGGTGTGCAGGCATTCTTCATGCTTGCGGCGGCGTCGATGCTGCTGCTCGGCCTGACGGGCGTGGCGTCCGTCAAATTCACGAAGTGGGGAGCGTAACGCAGCCACGCTCCCCTTCGCGACTCAGGCGGCCTTTGCGGCTTTCTCCAGCGTCTGCTTCATGATCGGCACGGCCATCGACATCTGATTGTCGATGTAGGGCGCGATCTCGTCGGGCAAGACATCCGTGATCCACACGACACGCGTTGTGCCGTTCGGTTCGGCGAACACCTGCGACGACGCGTTGTGGTGGATCATGCGCTCGCTCGCAATCCAGTAAGCGAGGCGGCGATTGGTATCGTCGCAAGAAACCAGCTTCTCGCGCGCGACGCTGCCGTTCGCGAATGTGACGATGCGCACGTCGCCTTCGGATGTGAGTCCGGTGACGAAGCCCGGCGCGATGCGCTGGTGCACGGCATGAAAATCGCGCAGCGCATCCCACACCACTGCCGGGGGTGCATCGATCAGGATGGATTTATAGATGGTAGCCATGATGTGTTTTCCTCTCGTTCAGGCGAAGCAGACGGCTTCGACGTTGTTGCCGTCCGGATCGACGAGGAAGGCCGCATAGTAGGTCGGGCCGTAATCGGCGCGCAGCCCGGGAGGTCCGTTATCCTTGCCGCCATTTCTGAGACCTTCCGCATGGAATTTGTCGACGGCCGCGCGCGTTGTGGCGCTGAACGCGATGTGGCCGCCGGTCGGCGGCGATTGCGACAGATGCAGCCACAGCGCCGGCGCATCCTTCGGGCCGAGGCCTGCGGAGGTTTTGTCGTGCGAGCCCAGCACGTGGCCGAGCGGGGTGAGGGTGGCTGTGTAGAAACGAACGCTGGCGTCGAGGTCCTTCACGCGCAGGCCGATGTGGTCGTACATGGTGATCTCCTTCTTGGAGCATGACTTGCTCGGAAAACCGGTATCCGCTTTTCCGGGTCATGCATTCAGCGGGATCACGCTACGGCGAACCTCCCCAACCGTTCTTGGACAATCTTGCGGTCGCCGCGGGCCGCTTTGCGGAACGCGCGCGGCGACATGCCGGCCGCGCGATGGAACGTGCGGACGAAGTTCGACAGGTCGCCGAACCCGACATCGAACGCGATGCCGGTGATGGCGCGGTCGTCATCGGCGAGCAGCCCCGCGGCGCGCCGCAATCGCGAGCGGACGAGATATTGATGCGGCGTGACGCCGAGCACGCTGGAGAACAGCCGCAGGAAATGAAAAGGGCTGAGCCCGCTTTGCTCGGCCGCGTCTTCGAGATCGATCGGATCGTGTGCGTTGTCGTCGATCCACATCGCGGCTTCAACCGCGCGGCGGCGATCGCGTGCGGTTGCGTTCAGCGGTTCCTGTTTGCGGCCGGAGACGATCTCGATGAAACGCGACGTGAACAGCAGCCCGGCTTCACCGAGGCTCAATCCGGTTTCGTTGCGCGTCGCTGCCTGCGCCAGTTCGCCGAGCACCATCAGCTCCGGCAACGGCGCTACCGCGCCGGTCCGCCAGGCATTTGAGTTGCCGCCGATGCAATCGGCAAGTTCGGGCGTCAGTTGAAACGACAGGCATTCGTCGCCGCATTCGTGATGCTCGTGGATGCAGGTGTATTCGTCGCCGCGATGCCCGACCATCACCGAGCCTGCCACCAGCTCGAACGACTTGCCCTGCGTGCGGCAACCAAAGCTGCCCTTACGCACGAACGAGAGCGAGTGACACTTGTGCTCCTCGGCAAACGGCTTGCTGCCCGGCCCGGCACTGCATCGATAATCGTAAACCGTGATCGGCCCTTGCCGCAGCTGTGTCGCTGTGATCATCGCTTGCCTCGCCGGCGGGGAGGCGCGACGGAGAGCGGCACATCGAACAGCATCGGCGTGCCGTTGGCTTTCGCATCCTCGATCCGCGCGCCTTCGATCTCGAGCAGCTTGAATTTTGTGACGACGCTGCCGGGCGCGGAGAAACCGCCGGCCTTGCCGTTCGCCGCCAGTACGCGATGGCAGGGGATCACGATCGGAAACGGATTTTGCCCCAGCGCCTGACCGACCGCGCGGGCGTCGCCGAGGTCACCGACTTCGCCGGCGATCTCGCCGTAGGTGCGCGTGCGTCCGGAGGGAATGGCACGGGCGATTTCGTAAACCTTGCGGTTGAGCGCGGGCAGGCCGTCCATGTCGAGCGCGATGCCGGACAAATCGGCGTCCTCGCCGCGCAGGTGCGCCGCGATCCGCTCCATCGCGTCCTGCACGTCCGGCGGCGGCAACGTTGCTTCCGCGAGATCGGGACGGCGGCGGGTGAGCCAGCTGCGCGTATCGCGTTCGCCGTGGCCGGGAAGCTGCGTCGCCAGCAAACCGCGCTCTCCCCATGCGATGCCGCAGGGGCCGATGGCCGTCTCGAAGATGGTGAAGCCGCTCGCCGACATGCTGTTAATTTATGCCCTGGTGGAGAAAGGGGAAGCCTGTCTGGCCTGATGCGGCAGGCTTAGCCGCTCACTGCTGCCAGAACCTGGCAATCGTTGCGGCGGATTTCCACCCGTTTCCCGGGCGCGTGGGATGCCAGTTACGGCAACACCTCGTTGCGCTCGCGCAACTGCGCGTCGATCTCGGCGCGCTGGTCATCCAGCAGACCCTGATCGGCGGCATTGATGGCGGCGACGAGTTCATGCGCCTCGCCGAGCCGCGTCACGG
>JBEIPX010000582.1:0-1624 GCA_040376815.1 Bradyrhizobiaceae bacterium | reverse complement strand
GCTGTGCCTGCCGGATTCGATGTGGGCATGGGATGTGACGTCGCCGGAGCAGATCGATCGCTACAGCCTCGCGAAAGTTCTGGAGCGCGCGAACGGCATCGATACGCTGTTGATCGGAACGGGGACCGGCATATGGCGGCCGTCTGAACGGCTGCGCGACATTTTCCGGAACGTGATGATCGGCGTCGATGCGATGCAGACGGGACCTGCCATCCGCATGTTCAACGTGATGATCGGCGAGCGCCGCCGCGTCGCGGCCGCGCTGATCGCGGTGCCATGAGCGGCGAAGGCGATGCGGCGTTCTGCGCGCAGGACGTGCGCGAGCGCGACTTCGAGCGGTATGCACTGACGCTGTTCGCCGCCCCGGCGCATCGCCGCGCGCTTCTGGCTCTTTATGCCTTCAATGCCGAAGTCTCGCGCGTGCGCGACATGGTCAGCCAGCCCTTGCCGGGTGAAATCCGGCTGCAATGGTGGGCCGATGCGCTCACCGGGAAAGAACACGGCGAAGTCGGCGGCAATCCGGTCGCGGCCGAATTGCTGCGTGCGGTCGACACTTACGGCTTGCCGCGCGACATGCTCGATCGCCTGATCGAGGCGCATCGTTTCGATCTCTACGATGATCCGATCCCGTCGCTGCAGCATCTCAATGCCTATGCCGCGCAAACTGATGGCGCGATGCTGACCCTCAGCGCGCGCGTGCTTGGTGCCGACGCGGCGCAAGCCGAAGCGCTGCCGCATGAAGCAGGCATTGCGCTTGGTATCATGCGGGCGATTGACCTGCTGCCGCTGCATGCCTCGCGTCGGCAGCTTTATGTGCCGGCCGATCTGATCGAGCAGTTTCAGGTCCGGGTGGAGGATGTTTTCGCAGGAACGGCCACGTCAGCACTGCGCGAGCTGATCGCTCATCTGCATGGTGTCGCGAGAGCACGCCTCGATGCGGCGATGGCGCGGCTTCCCTCGATCGCACCGACAATCCGTCCGGCGTTGTTGCAACTTGCGCTGTTGCGCAGGCAACTCGATGCCGGCGTGCCGAACGATCCATTCCGGTTGCCCGAGCGCTCGCGGCTCCGCACGCTCTGGACAATGTGGCGCGCGAGATTCTAGGCGGCTGACGCGACCTGCGGCACGCTGGCGAGCCAGCGATCGAGATCGCTCAAAGCGCGCTCGCTGAGCGCCATCTTGCGCGCGATGGTTTTCTCGGTCCCGCGCAGCCGCGAGCCGTCCGGCTTCTTCGTTGGCGCGGATGCGAGCGGCGGGAACAGGCCGAAGTTGATGTTCATCGGCTGGAACGAGCGCGGGCCGGAATCGATCGTTTCGATATGGCCGCCGGTGATGTGACCGAGCAGCGCGCCAAAAGCGGTTGTCGGCGGTGGCGGTGCGACTTCGGTACCGGTCGCATCCGATGCAGCGAACAAACCGGCGAGCAGGCCGATCGCGGCCGATTCCACATAGCCCTCGCAGCCGGTCATCTGGCCTGCGAAGCGCAGCCGCGGCGCCGCTTTCAGCCGTAACTGCGGGTCGAGCAGCTTCGGCGAGTTCAGGAACGTATTGCGATGAAGCCCGCCGAGCCTCGCGAACTCGGCATTCTCAAGACCGGGAATGGTGCGGAAGATACGCGTCTGTT
>JBEIPX010000349.1:0-3981 GCA_040376815.1 Bradyrhizobiaceae bacterium | reverse complement strand
TGCGTTCCAGCTCGCCAATCGCACTGCCGCGTAGCTTGCCCCGGACGCTGCGCAGCGCTTGCGATGCGCCGCCGATCCGGGGCCGTACCACCACTGAGTCCGGGACAAGGTGTTATCCGTCGCTGAACGTCTGCGTCTGCCGGAACGGATGTGCCGGGTAGACGCCGATGATACGGAATTCTTTCGAGAAGAATTTTAGCTCTTCCAGCGCGAAAGCGAGTCCGCGATCGTCCGGATGTCCGTCGACGTCGGAATAGAACTGCGTGGCGAAGAAATTGCCATCCACCATGTAGCTTTCGAGCTTCGTCATGTTGACGTTGTTAGTCGCGAAGCCGCCCATCGCCTTGTAGAGCGCAGCCGGCAGGTTGCGCACGTTGAAGACAAAAGTGGTAACCAGCGGTCCCGACCCCTGCGCCGCCCATTTTGGCTCGCGCGCGAGAACGACGAAGCGCGTCGTGTTGTGTGCTTCGTCCTCGATGTCTTCGGCAAGAATATCGAGATTGTAGATTTCTGCGGCAAGACGCGATGCAATCGACGCCGCGCTCTTGTCGCCGCGCTCGGAGATGATGCGCGCCGAGCCAGCGGTATCGCCCGCAACGATCGGCTTGATCTTCAGCTTGCGGATGATGTTGCGGCACTGACCGAGCGCATGGATATGGCTCTCGACAGTCGTGATGTCGCCGAGTTTGGCGCCGCGCACGCCCATGAGCTGGTGCCGGATCGGCAGAAACCATTCGCCGACGATGAAGAGGTTGGAACGCGGCAAGAGATGATGGATGTCGGCGACGCGGCCGGCCACCGAGTTCTCGATCGGGATCATGCCGAGGTCGGCGTCGCCGTTCGTGATAGCCGCCAGCGCATCCTCGAACGTCGCGCACGGCAGCGCTTCGGCGTCCGGGTAGGCTTCGGAAATGGCGAGGTGGGAGTTGGCGCCAAGCTCTCCCTGGAAGGCGATTTTCATCATGGGCTCACAGTCGTGGCGAGTGGCTGCCTGACAGCAGGTGGCGGGCCGTCTCAAGATCGTCTGGCGTATCGACCCCCAGCGGCACCGAGTCAACGATCATTGCGTCGATCCGCATGCCGGCTTCCAGCGCCCGGAGTTGCTCCAGCTTCTCGCGCTGCTCCAGCGGCGAGGGCGGCAGGCTGACGAAACGGGTCAATGCCGCGCGGCGATAGGCGTAGAGGCCGATGTGGTGATAGCGCGGACCGTCGTTGGCAGGCGCTGTCGCGCGGGTGAAATAGAGCGCCCGTAGCCGATTGTTTCCGGCAGACGTGCCGACGAGCTTCACGACATTCGGATTGGTGTGCTCCTCATTCTTGCGGATGAGCGCCACCAGCGTCGAGATATCGACAGCAGGATCGGCAAGCGGCGCCACCACGGCGCGGATATCCTCAGCCGCGATGGTAGGCAGGTCGCCCTGCACGTTGATGACGGTCGCCACGCGCCCTTCGCCATCGATCTTGCCCAGCGCTTCGAAAATCCGGTCCGACCCCGAGGGGTGGTCGGCGCGGGTCATCACCGCTTCGCCGCCATGGCTCTCGACCACTGCGGCGATCTCGGGCGAATCGGTCGCCACCGCCACCCGGCCCACCGCCGCTTCCGTCGCGCGCCGCATGACATGGACGATCATCGGCAGGCCATTGATATCCTTCAATGGCTTGCCGGGAAGGCGGGTTGCCGCCATCCGGGCCGGGATCAGGATGAGGGTATAGGACAGGGGCATCGGCGAGGGTGCAAGCGGCTGAGAATGATGAGGAATTAGCGGGTGTTTTCAACGGCTGGCGCGGTTATACGGGTTGCCAGAGCAGGGGCAAACCGTTATCTCATCGGCCTGTCATTACCGCGGCGCACTGTGCGTTGCGTGGGCGCAATCCGAATGGGCCGGAGCACCGGTCCGCTCTTCTCATCTGGCTGGAGCCTGAGCCGTTATGGACTCCTTCGAACTCAACAAGATCATGGGCGCAGTGCTGGCAACGTGCCTCACGCTTCTCGTCACCAACATCGCGGCCGGAGCCATTTTCTCTCACGGCAAGATCGAAAAGCCCGGCTTCGAGATCGTGGCCAAGGAAGCCGACAAGGGCGGCGGCCCGGCTGCGCCGGCAGCACCCGCTGCGCCGATCGAGCAGCTGCTTGCGAGTGCATCGGCCGAACGTGGCGCGACCGCTGCGAAGAAGTGCGCGGCTTGCCACACCTTCGACAAGGGCGGCCCGAACCGCGTCGGCCCGAACCTGTTCGGTGTCGTTAATCGCGACCACGGTGGCGTGGCCGGATTCAACTACTCCGCCGGTATCAAGGCGAAGCCCGGCAAGTGGGACTTCGACGGGCTGAATAAATTCCTGCTCTCGCCGAAAGGGTACATTCCCGGCACCAACATGGCTTTCGCGGGAATCACCAAGGAAAGCGAGCGCGCCGACGTGATCGATTACCTCCGCACGCTCTCGGACAATCCGGCGCCGCGTCCGGTTGCGGAAAAAAAATAAGCGGTCATTGCTGAAAGTTTAGATTGAATAGCGGCCGGGCCAGCAATGGTCTGGCCGTTTCCGTTTGACGTTCAAGATTGCGCGAGCCGCATGCGATTGAAGCGCCGTCGAATCAGAATAGGCCTCCGGCGCAGGCAGTTCCTGGATTATTCCACTAGGCGGCGATAGGGCGTTTCGTCGCAAGGGTGGCCGAAACGGGGTGGTATCGCACCGAAAAACCGACATAATCCGTTTTGACCCTGTTTCTCGTTTTCGTTCGTATCTTCAGTCGCGTACGATGCCACTCACCACGATGACGAGGCCCGTTCCTTGAGCATTTCCCGACGACGTTTCCTGCAAAGTGGAGCCGCGGTTGCAGCCGTGCCGATCATTGCACCGGCGGCAAACAGTCCGCTGATCGCAACCGCGCAGGCACAGGCGGCGGCAAGTGAAGCGCCCTGGTATCATGCGTTGTCGCTGTTCGGCGACGTGAAGTATCCGGCCGGCTTTGCCCGCTTCGATTACGTCAATCCGGACGCGCCGAAGGGCGGCACTGCGCGGCAGATTTCGATCGGAACGTTCGACAGCTTCAATCGCGTCGTCGCCGGCGTGAAGGGCGCGTACGGCAGCGCGTCGGCGCTGGTCTACGAAACACTGATGACCCAGTCGCAGGACGAAGTGGCGACCGAATACGGCCTGCTGGCGGAAAGCGTCTCGCATCCGGCCGACTATTCCTGGGTGATCTATCGCCTGCGCAAGGAAGCGCGCTGGCATGATGGCAAGCCGGTGACGCCGGACGACGTGATCTTTTCGTTCGACAGCTTCAAGAAACTCAACCCGAGCCTCGGCGCCTACTACAGTCACGTCGTGAAGGCTGAAAAGTCCGGCGAGCGGGATGTGAAGTTCACGTTCGATGCGCCGGGCAACCGCGAGCTGCCGCAGATCGTCGGGCAGCTTCCGGTGCTGCCGAAGCATTGGTGGGAAGGCACCGACAGCGAAGGGCGCAAGCGCGACATCAGCGCGACGACGCTTGAAAAGCCGCTGGGCTCCAGCCCTTACCGGGTCAAGGACTTTGTCGCCGGCCGCTCGATCACGCTCGAACGCGTGAAGGATTACTGGGGCGAGAAGCTTCCCGTCCGCATCGGCCAGTACAATTTCGACGAGCTTCGCTACGAGTATTATCGCGATACCACCGTGTCGCTCGAAGCCTTCAAGGCCGATCAAGCCGACTGGATCAACGAAAACTCGGCGAAGCAATGGGCGACGGCTTACGACTTCCCGGCCGCGACGGACAAACGCGTCGTCCGCGAAGAGTTCAAGATCAACGATTCCGGCGGCATGCAGGCGTTCGCGCTGAACATCCGTCGCGACATGTTCAAGGACAAACGGGTCCGCCGCGCCTTCAACTACGCATTCGACTTCGAGGAGATGAACAAGCAGCTGTTCTACGGGCAGTATCGCCGCATCGCCAGCTACTTCGAGGGCACCGAGCTTGCGGCGACGGGCGTGCCGCAGGGCGCC
>JBEIPX010000417.1:0-3149 GCA_040376815.1 Bradyrhizobiaceae bacterium | reverse complement strand
GGCCCGTTCAAGAGCGATCATTATCGCTACTGATCGGCGCCAGCTCCACGGAATACAAAAAGCCCCGGATCGCTCCGGGGCTTTTTTGTTCGACAGCATTGGCCTTCATCCTTCGAGACGCGCTTCTACGAAGCGTTCCTCAGGGGGAGGGTCGATGTTTCGCTTCTCAGGATGAGGACCGGAGATTTCCCCTCATCCTTCCGGAGGTACCCCTCATCCTGAGGAGCGCGGCACGCGCGTCTCGAAGGATGAGGTCTGTGAGCTTCGCTGGCGACAGCAGGGATCGTCGATTACCGCGCCGGCGGCGGCGCTGGCGGCCCGCCCGGTGATGCGGGTGGCCGCGCTGGGCGTGGTTTCGGTCCGAAGCCGAGGTTCTTGAGTTCGGCCAGGGCCGAACCGAACTCGACCGTATCCTTCGTGCATAGCCTTGCAGCCAGCCGCAACGGCTTTTCAGCGGCCGCCTTGTTGTTGGCGATGGCGTAGAATTCGCCGATATGGAACTGCGCCTCGCACTTTTGCTCGCGGGTGGTTGCGGCCGTCAGTAGCGCGGTCGGCGTCCTCTTGCCGAGATAGAGTTCGAGAACCGGAGCGGGCCAATCGCCTGCATTCAGCTTGGCCGCGTTCGCCTCGAGCTCCGTTGTCGCAGCGTCTCCGCCCCGTGCCTTGGCGAGGTGCAGAAACAGAACGGCATAGGGATCGTCATTCAGGCTGACCGCTTTGGCAAAATCGGTTGCGGCCGCGGCGAACTCGCCGTTGTTGAACGCGATCACGCCGCGGTTCTGCCAGGCGTTGGCGAGTTTCGGACTGAGCTCGATCGCCTTGGTGTAGTCGGCGGCCTCGCGGGTGCTGTCGCCGCCGGCGCCATGAGCGAGCCCGCGGTTGAGGTAGGCCCATGCCGCATTCGGATTCGCGCCGATGACTTCCGAACACGCCACGATCAGCCGCATCGGCGGCGTGGTTGCCCACCGTGCACAGATGTCCTGCGGTTTCATCGGCGCGGATGGACGTCTCGGTGGCGGCGCGCCTTGAGTCTGAGCAAGGGCCGGGGCCGCGGTCAGCATCAGGGCTGCGAGGGCAGCGCCCGCGGCTATCGTTCGTCGCATCCGTTCGTCTCCGGCCAATCAGTGGTTTCGGACCGCAGTTTGTGGGACGCACGGCCACCCTGCAAGCGCGGCGTGTAACGCACCAAATTACGATTCGGTAAGGATGGTTCGGTCAGCCGTCGTTTGTGGCCTTTCAGGTGGCCTCTAGCACGAGCCGTACCAGCGGCACGCGTAGGGGAAGCGGCTGTAGATGTCGGTGATCGGCGTGCCGTAATAGGGGCGATAGTAGAAATCGCCGGGCCGTCCGTAGTAGCCCGGCACCCAGGGCGAGTTGTTCACCCACGGCGCGATCTCGGCTTCAGTCCGGTCCTTGCGATACACCACGCGTCCGCCGCGCGGCTCCGTGAAAATCTCACCGATGCTGCCGCGTGGCAGGTCGGCGGCGGAAGCTGCTGTCGCGGTTGCGGCGAGGATGAGTGCGGCGAGCGCGTGCTTCGACAGCATGGGAACCGGCTCCAGGATGATTCGTGAATCATAGCGGCGCACCCTAACCAAAGCTTAACTGGGAGGGTCGCCGCTCATCCCGGAGCTTTCCGAAATGTCGCGGAAATGACGCTCCGCAATGCGCCGGTGGCATTGCCATCGCTGCCCGAAAAATCCATTCTCCCGCCCCCATTCCCTGCCGGTGACCAAATCCCATGACCGCTTCCTCTCGCGACCGTCTTGAAGACGCTCTCAACCGTATTGCCGACCCGAAGGGCGAGGGCGCTCGTGCCTGCCTGACCGTTTATGCCGACGCGGCGCGCAAGGAAGCGGACGCCGCCGATGCGCGGGCGAAGGCAGGCAAGAGCCTCGGCCCGATGGACGGCGTTGTCATCACCATCAAGGATCTGTTCGACGTCGCGGGCGAAGTCACGCGCGCCGGTTCGAAGGTGCTGGCCACGCGCAACAAGCCGGCGGCGGCGGATGCGCCGACGATTGCGGCGCTGCGCAAGGCGGGTGCGGTGATCGCTGCGAAGACCAATATGGTCGAGTTCGCGTTCTCCGGTGTCGGCGTCAATCCGCATTTCGGCACGCCGGGCAATCCGGCGGATCGCGCGCGCGTGCCCGGCGGCTCGACCTCCGGCGGCGCGGTTGCGGTGGCTGACGGCATGGGCGCCATCACCATCGGCACCGACACCGGCGGTTCGACCCGCGCGCCGGCATCGCTCTGCGGCATCGTCGGCTACAAGCCGACGCAGAAGCGCATCACCCGCGCCGGCGCTTACCCCTTGTCGTTCTCGCTCGATTCCATCGGACCGATGGCGAAGTCCGTCGCCGAATGTGCGCTCGCGGATGCGGTGCTGGCCGGCGAGTCGACCGAGTTCTCATCGTCGCCGCTGAACGGCGTTCGCGCCGGGCTGGTGCAGGGTCTGCCGCTCGAGGCGATGGATGCGACCGTGTCGGCAGCTTACGGCAAGGCGCTGGCGAAACTTGCGGGCGCGTGGAAATCGGTCAGCGACACGGCGCTCGATGCGCTGCCGATCCTCGCCAGCGTTAACGAGCGCGGCGGCCTCGCGCCGCCGGAGGCCTATGCGATTCACCAAAAACTTCTGGCCGAGCAGGGCGACGGCGTCGATCCGTTCGTGCGTCAGCGCATCATGCGCGCCGCGAACATGACGATGCCGGATTACGTCTGGCTGCTGGAGGATCGCAAGCGCGCGATCACGCAGACGGATGCGCTGTTCGACCGTTTCGACGTGCTGGTGCTGCCGACGACGCCGATCGTTGCACCGCTCCAGTCGGAGGTCGCCTCGATCGATGCGTTCATCCCGCGCAACGTGCTGCTCCTGCGCAACACGTCGATGGGTAACTTCTTCGATCTGTGTTCGGTATCGTTGCCGATCAATCTCGGCAACGCGTTACCGTGCGGGTTGATGCTGTTCGGCCGCAATGGCTCTGACCGCAAGCTGCTGTCGATCGCCGCCAGCGTGGAAAAGGCACTCGCGGCCTGATTACGCCGCCGGATTACCGATCGAAAACGCCAGCGTTCCGATCCCGTCGACGCCGCACTCGATCTTGTCGCCGGGCTTGAGCGCGGCGACGCCGGCGGGCGTGCCGGTCATG
>JBEIPX010000594.1:0-1525 GCA_040376815.1 Bradyrhizobiaceae bacterium | reverse complement strand
TCGAACGAGATGAAGGACCTTGCCGCGCGCGCCAAGGGCAAGAAGCTGAAGCCGAACGAATACCAGGGCGGAACGTCGTCGGTGTCCAACCTCGGCATGTACGGCATCAAGGACTTCACCGCGGTGATCAACCCGCCGCAGTCATCGATCCTCGCGGTCGGCACCGGCGAGGAGCGTGCGATTGTGCGCAACGGTCAGATCGTGGCGGCCACCATGATGAGCGTCACGTTATCTTGCGATCACCGCGCCATCGACGGCGCGCTCGGGGCGGAGCTGATAACTGCATTCAAGAAGCTGATCGAAAATCCGGTGATGATGGTCGTGTAAGCGGTTAGCGGAGCACGCCCATGCGTCTGGCGCTGACGGCATTCCTCGTCTTGACGATTTCTCTGGTGCTGGGCTTCGGCGTCATGCTGGCAGCGGGTGTTATTTTCACCTGCCGCAGCGATCCCGCCGGCTGCGGCCTGGCGCAAGCCTATCAAACGCTCTTTGTGCTGATCGAGGTCGTTGCGGTCCTGCTGCTATTCGCGTTGTCGTCCATTGGCAAGAATCGCGAGCGTATCATCAGACGAACGATGCTGACGCTGGTGCTGGTACCTGTCATTCTGCTCTTTCTCGGGCTTGCGTCGGATATCAGCAGCGGCCGCTCCACCAAATCCGGCGATATCATCGAGGTGCTGCAACTGGCACTGCCGTTCTGGACGATCATTGTGGCACAGTGGTGGATGATCCGCGCGGCGATCCAGCGGCGCGCGGCCCGTGCCGGGACAAATCAAACGGCTGTTGCATCATGAGATCGCGGGTGCCGTGGATTTCTCTCGTGCTGGTGGCGTTGGTGTTGCTCAACCCGGTTGGCATCGATTTTGTCCGCAGCGCGTTCTTTGCCAGCGAGCAACTGTCACGTAACATTGCGCAGCCGATCGTTGTTTCTGCGCTGATCGCCGCCGCCGTCGTTTGTCTGCTGGAATGGGCCGGGCGGCGTTATCTCATCAAGCGGCGCGTTTTGCGCAGCGCTGTCCAATAAGAAGCCGGAGCTTTCCATGGCTGATACATCGTTCGACGTCATTATCATCGGCTCGGGACCGGGCGGTTACGTCACCGCAATCCGTGCCGCGCAGCTCGGCTTCAAGACCGCGATCGTCGAGCGGTCGTTCCTCGGCGGCATCTGCTCGAACTGGGGCTGCATCCCGACCAAGGCGCTGCTGCGTTCGGCTGAAATCTATCACTACATGAAGCACGCCAAGGACTACGGGCTGTCCGCTGACAACGTGACGTTCGATCCCGCCGCCGTCGTCAAACGCTCGCGCGGCGTCGCCGGGCGCATGAACAATGGCGTCGGCTTCCTGATGAAGAAGAACAAGGTGTCGGTGATCTGGGGCGAGGCGGTGCTGACTTCGCCGACCGAGATCAAGGTGGCGCCGACCAAGAAGGCGATCGTGCAGCCACAGGGGCCGATCCCCAAGAACGCGCTGGGCGAGGGCACCTACAAGGCCAAGAACATCATCATCGCCACCGGCGCGCGGCC
>JBEIPX010000371.1:0-3711 GCA_040376815.1 Bradyrhizobiaceae bacterium | reverse complement strand
TCGCCCAGCTGAAACTTTTCGAAACGATCGAGTTCGTCCTCGATCCGCGGCTTCAGCGCCTTGCGTATGGCCGCATTGGCGCGCTTTTGCGCCGCACCGATCCACGTCCACTGCTGCATCAGGAGTTTGCGGTTCTGCCGGTCGGTCTTGAGATCGAGCGCCGCGACGATCTCGTCGCCAACGAGCACCGGCAGCGCGAAGTAGCCGAGCACGCGCTTGTCCTTCGGCACATAAGCCTCGAACCTGTGGCCGTAGCCGAAGAACAACTCGGTGCGCTTGCGCTGGATCACCAGCGGATCGAACGGCGAGAGGATGTGAACGAGGCCGTTCGTCTCGTATGACGCGGCCAGCGTCTCCGGCGTAGCCCAGTGCGGATGCTTCGCGCCATCGAGCGCGACCGGAACGAGTTCGTCCTTGCGGACCCGCGCATCGATGATCCGTTTTACGGCGCCCTTGCTCGGCGCGTCGAGATGGCAGATCGAATCGAAGCTGACGACGCCCTGCGACCGCAGCGCGCGATCGAGCAGATAGGCTGCGACCTCGGTTGAGCTGGCGGCCTTCGGCAGCTTGTCCCAGCCGAAATGCCGCTCGATCAGATCGTAGGTCTTCAGCATGCCGGTGCGCGCGGAGATCGCGAGCCGTCCTTCGAAGAAGGCCAGATGCAGCGCTCGCTTCGAGGGCTTCCTGCTCGCCCATTCGTGATCCTTCTCGCGCAGTTCGTCGTCGTCGATGTCGCGCAGTGTCAGCGGACCCTGCAGCGCCAGCCGCATCACCTTGCGCTTGTCCGCTGCCGTCACCGACGAGAACCAGCGGTCGCGATTGATGCGGTGCTGCTTCATGTCGGCGATGAAGTAGCGGATGTCGGCCGACGGCACGTAGGCCTGCGCATGCGTCCAGTATTCGAACACGCTCTTGTCGAGGGACTGCGCACGGCTGAGGTCGGCGCGCCTGTAGCCCGGGATGCGCGTGAACAGGATGTGGTGATGGCAGCGCTCGATCACGTTGATGGTGTCGATCTGCACGTAGCCGAGATGGCGTACGGCTTCCGCAACCGCGTCCGGTCCCTCGCCGAAGGGGCTTCGCTGGTCGAGCCGCTGCGCCTTCAGCCAGATGTGGCGGGCGGTGGTGAGCGACAGCGGGACGGGTTTGGCGGCGGTGCGCGACATGCGGCGAATTTACGCGAGATCATGTCCGCTTCTGTCAGGAATCCCGGGGCGGTCCGCGCCTCACCCACAGGCTCGTGTCGGTCAGACGAAGACCGGATGCGTTTTGCGTATGCGAGGTCTGCCCCCGGCGAGCGCAGAATGCTCCTGCTTCATATCGACGCGGTGGGCAAAATCCGTCTACAAGGAGGCCCATTCACGACGCGATCATTCCATGGATGCCCTGTCTTCCAAGTCGGACCTCACCCCGGAACTCGCCCCGCGCGACCGGCGCAACCTGCTGTTGCTGACCTGCTGCCAGGCGGTCGGGCAGGCGTGCAACACCATGATGTTCGCGGCGACCGGGCTGTCGGTCATCACCTTCTATCATCGCCACGATCTGGCGAACCTCCCCGTCACCATGCAGCACATCGGCGTGATGCTGTTCGTGTTTCCGGCGGCGCTGCTGATGCAGCGGGTCGGCCGCAGCATCGGATTCCGCGTCGGCTCGATCTTCGGCATGGCCGGCGGCACCACGGCTGCGATCGGTCTCTACACTGCGAATTTCTACGTGATGTGCCTCGGCGGCCTGATCCTCGGCTATGCGGTTGCCTGCCTGCAGATGTATCGCTTCGCCGCCGCCGAGCTCGTGCCCGTTCATTACCGCGCGAAGGCGATCTCGTGGGTCACCGCCGGCGGCATCGTCGCCGCGTTCATCGGGCCGACGCTCGTGCGCATCACGCACGATGCGATGATGCCGCTCTATGTCGCGACCTACATGGGGCTGGTCGGCCTGCACGTCATCGTGTTCGTGATCATGTCGTTCATCCGCTTCCCGTCGATGGCGACCACGGTGTCCGCGTCGGCGACGGAATCCGTTCTGCTGCCGCCGCCGCGGCCGCTGATCGAAATCGCTTCGCAGCCGCGCTTCATCGCGTCGGCGCTTGCCGGCATGGTCGCCTTCGGCACCATGTCGTTCCTGATGAGCGCCTCGCCGCTCGCCATCGTCGGCTGCGGCCTGCCGCATGCGGAAGCGCACTGGGTGATCTTCGTGCATGTGCTCGGCATGTTCGTGCCGTCGCTGTTCACCGGCCACCTGATCAACCGCTTCGGCGTGACGACGGTGATGGCCTGGGGCATCGTGCTGCTGATGGCGGGCGTGGCGGCCGCGCTGGGCGGCCTCTCGGAACTGAACTTCCGCCTCGCGCTGACGTTGAACGGCGTCGGCTGGAATCTCCTGTTCGTCGGCGCCACCACCCTGGTGACGACCTGCTATCGCCCGAACGAGCGCGGCAAGGCGCAGGCGCTCAACGATTTCCTGGTGTTCTCGACCACGGCGACGTCGAGTTTCATGGCGGGCTATCTGCAGGACCGCTGGGGCTGGTTCCCGGTCAACTGGCTGTCGCTGGTGCTGATGTGCGTCGCGGTCGGCGCGGTGATCTGGCTGCGCGTGCAGCGCGCGCAGGTGACTGCGGCAGGATAATCACAGCGCCGCCGAATCCGCGTCGCGCGCTCTTGTCTCCGGCGCGCGCCGCGCTCATATTATGCGCATCCGAAACAACGAAAGGAGGTGGTCAAGTGTCTCATTCGAAACGCTGCCGCCTCGCTGGTTCGCCGAGGTAAGTTCTCTTCTCGGACCTTGCCGGGCGGACCGCCTGGCCAGCGAGACGATGGAAAGCCGCACCGGTCTCCGGTGCGGCTTTCTTGTTTTGGCGGGCGCGCTCGATCTCGGCGGCCCCAAGCGCAAACCGATGGCCGATTTCGTCCGCGAACTTACGCCGCGAAAGGCGAGACACGAAAGATTATCGCGGACGGCGAGGGCCGCACCTTCGGCGCGAAGCTGGATGACACGTCGCGCGTGCCGCTGGGCCAGGCGATGCTGGGGAAGGTGAGGTTCGAGGAGTGGGTGGGGAAGGGGTAAGGGGGTGATACCTTGACGTCTATTCGCTGTTACTTCAGCTTGTCTTTGTTGTTTAGGAACATCGGGAAGAAAGTCGGTTGCGATTTTAGTCTCAAAGTGTCCTCTGGACCAATAGTGTTGGCCTTACGGCGCTCGCCTCCACTTGGAGTTATTACTTCTAGTTCTGTGTTTTGAAAGATTGCTTGGTGGATGTCGTCGGCGTGTGCCGGAGTCATTTTGTAAACACTCTCGTAGAAGCTGTGAATCTCCACCGCGTCTCCAAAATCATTTACAAGTCGTGGGATATCGTTTGAAAGTTGCTGCCTTGCCTTCTCTCGATCGGAGTCTTCAAAAAGATATAGTTCGTTCTGCGAGTGGCTCGGATCGAATGAAAGCATGTCGAGACCAGAGCGTCCGAAGTGAGCTTGCATGCTGCTGTTGTTGTGCAAAACGTTGTTGTACTCCTGTCGTGCGCGGTAAAAGTTGGCGAAATGGATAAACCAATATTGCCAGCCGTCAGGGTTATTTATTGAGAACGGGCTGACATAGCGCGCGCAGCCATCGAAAGCGCTCGCCACTATGCGTTCCGCCGTGCCCAGCCAGGTGCGCTTGTTCATTAAGCCATCGAGCTGATGAAGACGATCAGCGTCAAGATTCAAATAGCTGAGT
>JBEIPX010000192.1:0-6184 GCA_040376815.1 Bradyrhizobiaceae bacterium | reverse complement strand
TCGCTGCCGATCGAGAAAGCCCTGAACGACGTGATGCTCGCGTTCGCCATGAACGGCGAAGCGCTGCGGCCCGAGCAGGGTTATCCGCTGCGCATCGTCGTTCCCGGTTGGGAAGGCAATCTGTGGGTGAAGTGGCTCCGCCGCATCGAGGTTGGCGACAAGCCGTGGCAGACGCGCGAGGAGACGTCGAAGTACACCGATCTTCTGGCCGATGGCCGTTCGCGCAAGCACACCTTCGTCATGGATGCGAAATCGGTGGTGACCAATCCGTCGCCGCAGGCGCCGTTGAAGCACAAGGGCCGCAACGTGCTGAGCGGTCTGGCGTGGTCCGGGCGCGGCACGATCAAGCGCGTCGACGTCTCGATCGACGGCGGCCGCAACTGGCAGACGGCACGGATCGACGGGCCTGTGATCGACAAGTCGCTGACGCGATTCTACGTCGACTTCGACTGGAACGGGCAGGAGATGATGATCCAGTCGCGGGCGATGGATTCGACCGGCTACGTGCAGCCGAGCAAGGACGAACTGCGCAAGGTCCGCGGCGTCAATTCGATCTACCACAACAACGGCATCCAGACGTGGCTGGTGCGTGCGAACGGAGACACCGAAAATGTCGAAATCGGTTAGTCTCGCGGTTGCATGCCTTGCGGCCGCCGGCGCGCTGGCACTGATGCTGGTGCCGGTCACAAGCCCGGCGCAGCAAATTGCCGCACGTGACACTGCGAAGGCCGCGTCCAAACTTGGCCTCGGGCGCGCGGCGCTGCCTGAAGAGATCAGCGCCTGGGATATCGATGTCCGCCCGGACGGGAAGGGACTTCCCCCGGGCAAAGGCACGGTGAAGGAGGGCGATCAGGTTTTCCAGGCTCAGTGCGCGGCCTGCCACGGCGAGTTTGGCGAAGGCGTCGGCCGATGGCCGGTGCTGGCCGGCGGGCACGGCACGCTCAAGGCCGACAGGCCGGATAAAACGGTCGGATCGTTCTGGCCCGATCTGACGACCGTGTTCGACTACATCAAACGCGCAATGCCCTATGGAAACGCGCAATCGCTGTCCAATGATGATGTTTATGCTTTGACGGCCTACCTTCTCAGCATGAATGACATCATCAAGGACGAAAATTTCGAATTGAATGACAAGAATTTCCTATCCATTAAGATGCCCAACGCGGCGGCGTTTTACGATGACAATCGTGAGGTCGCTGAAAAGCATTTCTGGGTCAAAGAGCCATGCATGAAAAATTGCCGTCCGGTCGCGCCGAAGGTGATCGGGCGGGCGGTGTCGATCGACGTCACGCCGGACAGCAAGGCCGGGCCGAAGGTCGATTGACACTGCGGCGTCACGGATCGTCCCTGGCGTTGATGGTCGCTCTGTGCGTGAGCGGCCCAGCCCTTGCGGCTGGAGATCGCGAACTCGGTCAGCATTTGTCATCCGAATGCGTGACGTGCCACAATCCATCGGGCAAGAATGCTGCCGGCGTGCCGCAGATCGCCGGCTGGCCGGACGATCAGTTTGTCGCGGTGATGAACTCCTACAAGGAGAAGCAGCGCGACAATCCGGTCATGCAGACGATCGCGGAGCGGCTCAAGGCTGAGGATATCGAGGCGCTCGCAGCTTATTTCGGTGGGCTGAAGCCGCCGAAGGAACAGGTACCGGCAAAGCGGACTAAGGGGAGGGAACGATGAGTTTCAATCGCAGGCAGTTTATTGGAGGCTCCGCGGCTTTCGCGGGCGCCATGGTATTCGGTGCACCGGCTGTGCTCGGCCAGGCGAAGCCGCGTGTTGTCGTGATCGGCGGTGGCGCGGGCGGTGCGACGGCCGCGAAGTACATCGCCAAGGACAGCAACGGCGCGATCGCCGTCACGCTCGTCGAGCCCAACGCCAAGTATCAGACCTGTTTCCACAGTAACCTCTATCTCGGCGGCTTCCGGGATTACGCATCGATCACTCATGATTACGGCGCACTGAAGAAGAAGCACCGCATCAACGTGGTTGCCGATCGCGCGACAAAGATCGATCGCGAGAAGAAGGAAGTGATTCTCGCGAGCGGCAAGAAGCTGCCTTACGACCGTCTCGTCGTATCGCCGGGTATCGACCTGAAATACGACTCGGTCCCCGGATGGTCGCAGGCTGCGGAGCAGACGATGCCGCACGCGTGGAAGCCCGGCGCGCAGACGCTGCTCCTGAAGAAGCGGCTCGACGCTGTGCCGAACGGCGGCGTCATCGTGATGGTCGCTCCGCCGAATCCGTATCGCTGCCCGCCCGGTCCATACGAGCGCATCTCGATGATGGCGCATGCTCTCAAGAAGGCGCGCAAGGATCGCTGCAAGATCTTCGTCATCGACCCGAAGGAGAGCTTCTCCAAACAGGCGCTGTTCCAGGAAGGCTGGGAGAAGCACTACAAGGGTATGGTCGAGTGGCTCGGTCCGAAGGTGCATGACGGCCTGAAGTCCGTCGATCCGAAGACCAACACGGTCGTCACCGGCTTCGAGACCTACAAGAACGCCGCGCTCGTCAACGTCATCCCGGCGCAGATGGCCGGCGCCATCGCGCGCGATGCGCAATTGGCCAACGCCAGCGGCTACTGCGCCATCGATCCGGCCAGCATGAAGTCGGCGGTCGACCCGAACATCTACGTGCTCGGCGATGCATCGATCGCCGGCGACATGCCGAAGTCCGCGTTCTCGGCGAACAGCCAGGCGAAGGTCGCCGCGACGATGATCCGCGGCGAGTTGACCTCGTCGCGGACGTTCGATGCGCGCTACACCAACACATGCTGGAGCCTGATCGAAACCGACGACTGCGTGAAGGTCGGCGGGGCGTATGAAGCCAAGGACGGCAAGATCGCGGCATCGTCCACCTTCGTCTCCAAGACCGGTGAAACGGCTGAACTGCGCAAGCAGACCCAGGCCGAGAACATGGGCTGGTACTCGGGAATCACGGCTGATATTTTCGGCTGAGATCAAAAATATGAGCCGCTGCCGGAACGGATATCCGGCAGCGGCTGTTACAAGCGAAAGGTTCAGGATCACATGATTATTCGTCTCGCTCTTGGTGCGGTTCTTGGCGCAGCAGCGCTTGTTCTGGTGCCGTTCGCTGCGCAGGCTCAGGACGTCGCTGCCGGCGAAAAGTCGTACAACAAATGCCGCGCGTGCCATCAGGTCGGCGAAACCGCGAAGAATACCGTCGGTCCGCTTCTGAACGGGCTGTTCGGCCGCAAGTCCGGTACGATCGAGGGCTACAACTACTCGGAGGCCAACAAGAACGCTGCGATCGTGTGGGACGAAGCCGTGTTCGCCGAGTACATTCGGGACCCCAAGGCGAAAGTCCCCGGCACCAAGATGGTGTTCGCAGGTATCAAGAACGAGCAGGAGATCAAGGATCTCACCGCGTTCCTCAAGCAGTTCGGCAAGGACGGCAAGAAGAGCAACTAGCCTTTTTGGCCGATCGGCGGTCAGGAGCGGGTGCTTCGCAAATCCCAGCCGCTTTCAAACGTCACCTCGAAATGCCGTGCGGTCTGGTCGAAATCCGTCAGAACCGCGCGGGCTTCGGGTTCGACGATGGCCACATCGATATCGTTGCCTGCAAACGCGCGGATGGCCGCCTCGGAATCCCAGAGGGTGACGGCGAGGAACTCGATCTGCCCGTCTGTTTCCCGTTGCAGAAGATAAGCCCCATTGTAGCCGCGCAACCCGGTCAAACGCGGAAACACGTTTTGCGTGACGTGGGTCCGATAGGCTCCCGCGTTGTCGCGCGTGGCCATGCCGCGCCATATCCTCACGACCATGGTCAGCTCAAACCCTGAAAAGCGGATTCGGTTGCGAGCTGGCGTCCAATGACGATGCGTTGGATGTCGGATGTGCCCTCGTAGATCGAACAGACGCGCACGTCCCGATAGATTCGCTCGACCGGAAAATCGTTGAGATACCCGTATCCGCCGTGGATCTGGATCGCGGCCGAACAGACTTTCTCTGCGGTTTCCGAGGCGAACAGCTTGGCCATCGAGGCCTCTTTCAGGCAGGGCACGCCGTCGTCGCGCAAACTCGCGGCGCGCAACACCATCAGTTCGGCCGCCTGAATTCCGGTCGCCATATCGGCTAGCCGGAAACTCACCGCCTGATGTTCGATAATCGGTTTGCCGAACGTGCGCCGCTCTTTCGCGTAGGCGAAGGCAGCATCGTATGCGGCTCGCGCCATGCCGACCGATTGAGCGGCGACGCCGATGCGTCCGCCCTCCAGATTCGCCAGCGCGATCTTCAGTCCTGCGCCTTCCTCGCCGAGCAACTGGTCCGGCGCGACTTCACAGTTATCGAAGACGATCTGACAGTGATCGGTCGAGCGTTGTCCGAGCGTTTCTTCCACGCGCGCGACCTTGTAGCCCGGCGTATTCGTCGGCACGACGAACGCCGACAAGCCTTTCTTGCCGGCCGCGGCGTCGGTCACGGCGAAGACGATCGCGATATCAGCGCTTCGTCCCGACGTGATGAACTGCTTGACGCCGTCGAGGACGTACTTGTTGCCCTCTTTGCGGGCGCGGGTCTTGATTGCTGCTGCATCCGAGCCGGCGCCGGGCTCGGTCAGGCAGAAGCAGCCCAGTGCGTCGCCTTGGGCGAGGGGACGCAGGAAGCGCTCCTTCTGTTCCGCAGATCCGAACTTCAGGATCGGCATGCATGCGAGAGAGTTGTGAACCTGGAATGCTGTCGATGCTGCGCCGTCGGCGCGCGCGATCTCCATAACAGCCAGAGCATATGAAACATGATCGGTGCCGGCGCCGCCGAGGTCCTCTGGCACCAGCATTCCGAGCATGCCGAGGCGTCCCATCTTGGCGAAGGCTTCACTCGGGAAACGGGGTGAGCGGTCACGCTCGGCCGCGGTCGGAGCCAGTTCGGCAGCCGCGAACTGACGCGCCATGTTTCGGATCATCCGTTGTTTCTCGTTGAGCACGCGACCTCCCGCACTTTTGTTGGCCGCCATCAATGGCACATTGTCAGGCGGCCAAATTACTTGTATACGAGAATTATGCATAGAAGATATTTGCCTGCAAGAGAATCATGACGTCACGCTCAGCTCCCCGCCTGCCGATAGATCAGTGTGTGATCTTCCTGTTGGGCAAGGCCTTTCAGCGCGTTTCTCAAGGCGCCCGCGACCGGTTGGCTCCTCACGGCGTCAGCCCGATGCAATACGTCGTGCTGAGCGCGCTGTGGGAGCGGGATGTCCAGAGCGGCGCGGAGCTCACGGCCAAGCTGCGGATCGATAGTGCAACGATCACCGGCATCATCGATCGTCTGGTTGCGGCGGGTTGGGCCGCCCGCGCGCCAGATGCCAGGGACCGCAGGATTCAGCGCGTTGTTCTGACAGCCGCGGGCCGCTCCCTTCGAGGTTCGCTCGAGCCCGCCATGATCGAACTCAACAGAGAAATCGCTGGATTGCTCGGCAGTCGCGCCAAGCCGTTCTGGGCCATGCTGTCGGAAGTCGGTGCGGCGGTATCAGCTGATACTGACGCAGGTGTGGCGTCGAGCCCGAAGCGGCGATCGTCGAAACGTGCCGCTCGTTAGATTTCAGATGCAGGAGTCATTGATGTCCGATTTGCATTCACGACTTTCTAGTGCATCTATCGCCGCGGCCAGTGTTTCGGCGCGCACAGCGTGAAATCTTGCAAAGCCTGGCTTTAACGACGCTGAGATCGCGAAGATGCGCGGCTCTGCGAAGCAGAGTTGCGCGCTGCATCGCGTCCGGGACAAGTGCCGTTCATCAACATTAAATCGCGCCCCGAGTTATCCCCGGTCCGGAATCCTCGCTTATGATGGTTGCATCCCGTCCCTCGATGAGGGGCGTTCGCGTCGTCACGATACGCGGGGCGGGATGCGGTGGACGCGGCAGCGTCGGGCGCGGAGGGTGCGTGGTTGGGGATGCGGCGGCGAAAACCGTCGCGTCTATGGACCCGCGCACCGGAAACGCTGACGACGACGCTGCGCGATGCGGGCCGGAGCGGAGATACGCTCTACTCTCATCGCCTTTGCGCGCCGGCCCAAGTCGTGTGGTCCCGATGTATCGGGCATCAAGGATTCGGAGCGCCTGTCTGCCAACCGGCCCGCAGGAAACCACCCTCAGACACGGTGTCTGACGGGAATAGCTCAGGTCCGACGGTGACAGGCTTCGGCCGTTCGCCGGGGAGAGCACGAAGCAAGCC
>JBEIPX010000524.1:0-2187 GCA_040376815.1 Bradyrhizobiaceae bacterium | reverse complement strand
GTCGCTTCGTGCTCGAACAGCGCCGACGCGTTCTTGGCTTCGATGTACGGCACCGTGTGCGCGCCGCACTGATCGCCGATCAGAAGCGAATCGCAGGCGGTGAAGTTGCGCGCGCCGGTCGCTTTGCGATGCGCGGAGACGAGACCGCGATAGGTGTTCTGGGATTTGCCGGCGGCGATGCCCTTCGAGATGATCCGGCTCACGGTGTTCTTGCCGAGATGGATCATCTTGGTGCCGCTGTCGACCTGCTGATAGCCGTTCGAAATCGCGATCGAGTAGAACTCACCGCGCGAATTGTCGCCGCGCAGGATGCAGCTCGGATACTTCCAGGTGATCGCAGAGCCGGTCTCGACCTGCGTCCACGAAATCTTCGAGTTCACGCCGCGACAGTCACCGCGCTTGGTAACGAAGTTGTAGATGCCGCCCTTGCCTTCCGAGTTGCCCGGATACCAGTTCTGGACGGTCGAATATTTGATCTCGGCGTCGTCGAGTGCGATCAGTTCGACCACGGCTGCGTGCAGCTGGTTCTCGTCGCGCTGCGGCGCGGTGCAGCCTTCGAGGTAGCTGACGTACGAGCCCTTGTCGGCGATGATTAGCGTGCGCTCGAACTGACCGGTATTGCGCTCGTTGATGCGGAAGTAGGTCGACAGCTCCATCGGGCAGCGCACGCCCGGCGGCACGTAGACGAACGAGCCGTCGGAAAACACCGCCGAGTTCAGTGTCGCATAGAAATTGTCGGACGTCGGAACGACCGTGCCGAGATACTTCCTCACCAGCTCGGGATGCTCCCGAAGCGCTTCCGAGATCGGCATGAAGATGACGCCAGCGCGCTTCAACTCCGCCTGGAACGTGGTCGCGACCGAAACCGAGTCGAATACCGCATCGACGGCGATACGCCGCTCAGGCGCGGCCTCGGTCTCTTCGCCGTCATCATTGACGACGCGCGGCTTCACAACGCCTTCCAGCATCTCGACTTCACGCAATGGGATGCCGAGCTTCTTATAGGTCTCGAGAATCTGCGGATCGAGTTCGTCGAGCGAGCCGATCTCTTTCTTCTTCGGCGCCGAGTAGTAATAGAGATCCTGAAAGTCGATCTTCGGATAATGGACGCGCGCCCAGGTCGGCTCCGTCATGGTCAGCCAGCGGCGATACGCCTCCAGACGCCACTCAAGCATCCACGCCGGCTCGCCCTTCTTGGCCGAGATGAATTTGACGATGTCTTCGGAGAGACCTTTCGGGGCCTTCTCGGATTCGATCAGAGTTTCGAATCCATAACGGTATTGATCGACGTCGATCTGGCGAACCCGATCAACCGTCTCCTGTACGGCCGGCATCTTATCCTCCGCTCGCGGTTTCAAGGACCGCGGTGGATCAAAAGTTGTATTGGGGCATATTTCGCGCGAGGCGCGAGGTTTAGAAACGTTCAAGCCCCGTTTCGTGCCCTCTACCTAATACACCCGAGAGCTTTCTCCAAGCCTCAAGACACTGATCAATGTCAGCCACTTGGGTCTGCCAGCCCAGACTTAACCGCAATGCACCCTGGATCAGTTCCGGAGCGACACCCATCGCGGCAAGGACATGGGACGGCTGCACCTTGCCTGAGGAACAGGCCGAGCCGGACGAGATGGCAACCCCTTCCAGATCGAAGCCAATGACAGCAGTTTCCGCCTTCAAACCGGGGGCTGAGAACAATGTCGTGTTCGCGAGGCGCGGAACCGCCTCGGAAAAAACCACCACCCCCGGATACCGTTTGAGGCCTGCCTCCAGCTCCCGGCGGAGCGTAACCATTCTCGCGGATTCCTCAGCGAGCGAGGTCATCGCCGCAGCCACTGCCGCGCCAAAAGCGATGATGCCCGCAACGTTCTCGGTTCCAGCCCGGCGCCCGCGCTCTTGGCCGCCGCCCCGGATCGCCGGATCGAGGCCGAGCAGGCCATCCGCCACAACAAGTGCTCCCACCCCCTTCGGCCCGCCAACTTTGTGCGCCGACACTGATAGCAGGTCGGCTTTCAGCTCACGCAGCGAGACCGGAATCTTGCCGAGCGCCTGCACCGCATCGACGTGCAGCACGCCGCTTGCGTCGTGCACGACGTCCGCGATCTCCGCGATCGGCTGGATCGCACCGGTCTCGTTGTTGGCGAGCATGACCGAGACAAGCGCCGGCGGCTTGTCATGCACGAGCGCACGCAG
>JBEIPX010000401.1:0-3381 GCA_040376815.1 Bradyrhizobiaceae bacterium | reverse complement strand
TGCTTTCGCCTCGTCCGATGCGGACGGATCGAACAGCGGCCCGAACGCCTTGTGCAGTTCCGACGCGATGAAGTTCAGGTGCTCCTGCAAGCGCGCGCGTTCGAGCGTGCCGCTCTGCGGTGCGAGGCCAGTGCTGGAATGCTGATCGGCGATGTACTGCACCACGGCCGCGCGTTCGGTCAGCACGTTGCCGTCGGCGAGGCGAAGTGCCGGGACATAGCCGTTGGGGTTGACGCGCCGATAATCGTCGCCGGCCTCGGTCTTGCCCTTGGCGGTATCGACACGCACGAGTTCGAACGCCACGCCGGCTTCACGCAAGCTGATGTGCGGCGACAGCGAGCAGGCGCCGGGAGAATAGTAGAGCTTCATGGGAGGTGTCCTCGACTGCGGGAAACGAGGCGAACCTAATCAGTCATGGTAACCTTTGTATATCAGATATCCTTATGCTATCTCATTTTCCAGTTTCTCTTCGGTAACCGGGAAATCCGCAAATGCCCTTGAAAGTCCGCAAGAACAAATCACCGCTTCCGCCTCCGCCATGTGCGGTCGGCGAATGCATGTCGTTTCTCGGTGGCGCCTGGACGCCGAACATCGTTTGGCATCTCAGCGGCGGGCCGCGTCGCTTCGGCGAGTTGCGCATGGATATTCCGCCGATATCGCCGAAGATGCTGAGCGCGCGGCTCAAGAGCCTCGAGCAGAAGGGTGTCGTTCAGCGCGAACTGGTGGATACATCGCCGCCGTCAGCGGAGTATTCGCTGACGGATCTCGGACGCGAACTGGTGCCGGCAATTACCGCGATCGTTTCGGTCGGCGAGAAGCTGAAGCGCCGGGCGGCGCGTTCGGGCGATCGCAAGCTGAGAGTGGTCAGGGAGAGTGTCCGATGAGAGCGCGCGCGATTGCCTGTTCGCGCCCGCGTCAGACTTCGAGCGTATCGCTCGGCCCCGGATCGGACAGGTCCGTTGCGTCGATGACGGCGCGCAGCTGGTAGACCGGTTCGGCGCCGCGCGGCAGCATCAGGTCTTTCAGCTCATATGCGCCGTCCCAGCGGAAAGCCTTGATCGAGGCAAGCATGGCGTCGGGTTTGCTGTCGGCCGTGGCCGAGAACGGCAGCGTCAACCGCTCGTACTTGACCTCTCGGCCTTTGACGTCGTCAATCATGAACAGCGAGTAGACCGGGCGCCGGGTATCAATGCACTTCAGATAGATCGGCTGCGTGATTGCCCACAGCTTGGGGGCCATCGACTCGTCGATGAACTTTCCCAGCCCCGAGAATCCGAACGACTCGCGGAGCCGCTCGCCACTCTTAACGATCAGAAAGCGCGGCGGATCGGTGTCGTGAACCACGTCATAGAAGATCGTATCCGGTAGTTCGCCTGCAAGTTCTTCGGGCTGAAAGTCGCTCAGCGCCGGAATTTTTCCCGCATCCGCGGCCAGTCGCTGCCATGCATTCAGCAGGGTGCGTTGTTTGATCGATTTCACGATCCACGGCTGGGCGTGCGTGAATTCCATGACATTCCCTCCGCCTCAATCGGCGGCGCGGACCATGGCGATCATGGTTTGGGACAAGCTTAACCGAGTCGGCGCAATTTTTCTCAAGTCGAGAAATAGGTTCCGCTGCCCGTCTCAGGCCGCAAATATGATTGATCGAACGTTGCCAAGCTGGCGGCGGCGCTCTTAATAGTGCGGTGGGGGCTCGTCGCCCGGCGCACCCATCGCGCCTTTTGCCTCCGCCTCGCGCAGGCGATCCGTCAGGCCGGCGATCTGCCGGGTGAGGGCATCGATCTGCGCCCACTGCCGGGTAATGGTCTGGTTCAGCGTTTCGATCGTGTCGTCCTGATAGGTCACACGCTCTTCCAGCGCCTCGATCCGGCGGATGATCTCGCTGTCAGTCATCGGTGCTGTCCTTTGCTGGCCCGGCGATGACGAGCCCGTGCCCGAGCGCGACGCGCTCGTCGAACACGAAGCAGTCGCCGTTCCAGCGGCTCTCCTGTTGAGGGATCGTTTCCAGATACTTCAGGATGCCGCCCTTGAGGTGATAGACCTCATCGAACCCCTGTGCGAGCAGATAGGCGCTCGCCTTCTCGCAGCGGATGCCGCCGGTGCAGAACATCGCGACCTTGCGATGCCTGTCCTTGTCGAGCTTCTCCGACGTGAAGCGGCGGAAGTCGCTGAACCGGCCGAGCTTCGGATCGATGGCACCGTCGAATGTCCCCATCGCCACCTCGAATGCATTGCGCGTATCGATCACCGTCACCTCCGGATCGGCGATCAGCGCGTTCCATTCCGTTGCATCGACATAGGTGCCGGACTGGCGCGCCGGATCGATGCGCGGCTCGCCGAGGGTGACGATCTCCTTCTTCAGCCGCACCTTCATGCGTTGAAACGGCATCACGGCTGCGCGCGAGAACTTCAGTTCCAGATTATCGAGCAGCCTGCCGAACAGCGGCCCGTCGCGCAGCTCGGCAATGATCGCGTCGATCGACTCATCGTCGCCGGCGATGGTGCCGTTGATGCCTTCGTCCGCCAGCAGCAGCGAACCCTTGATGCCGCGCGCAATGCACTCTGACAGCAGCGGCTCGCGAATCTCGCGGAAATCCGGCAGCGCGGCGAATTGATAGAGTGCGGCGACCTTCAAGCCGGTCTTGGAAATCATAGGCGGCGATGTAGCAGCCATGCTTCGAGTAGAAAAGCCGTTAATGCACGGTCACTTTGCGCAACCTTGCCACCGTCGCCTCGACATTCGCCCACCCCGGCTTATCCGGTGCGAACTGGCGGCGCGTGTAGGCGACGAGGTCGGCGATCTGGGCGTCGTTCATGCTGCCCTTGAAGGCGGGCATGTAGCCGAGGTCGGTCACCGCAGGCTTTAGGATGCCGTGCAGGATCACCTGAATGAGGTTGTCCGGCGTCGCCGCGTGCACATTGGTGTTGAGCGCGAGCGAGGGCCGCGCGCCGAACAGTTCCGGTCCGCCGACCGCGTGACACACGGCGCACGCACCATTGAAGATGCGCTCGCCGGCCATGCCGCGCGTCAAAGTCCGGTCCAAGGTCAGCGTTTCGAGTTTTGTCGCGAGCGCCTGCTCCTCGGCTTTGCCGGGCGCGTTGTTCATCGAGGCGAGGTAGATCGCCATCGCGCGGATATCGCTGTCCGGCACGTTCGCGAGTTGCTGTACGACTGGCGCCATCGGCCCTGCGGCGACGCCGTGATAGCGCGACTGGCCGGTGCGCAAGTAAGTGTAGAGTTCATCTTCGCTCCATGGAATCGGCGCCTGCGACAGCGCTGTCAGTGCAGGCGCATCCCAGCCCTCGGCGACGCCGCCGGCGAGATGCGCCGCACCGGTGCGCTCAGCGCCGAACGCATTGCGTGGCGTATGGCACGCACCG
>JBEIPX010000011.1:0-17997 GCA_040376815.1 Bradyrhizobiaceae bacterium | reverse complement strand
TTGACGAACTTCGGCACCCACGGCGACAGCCCCAGCATATCCTCGAGCACCAGCACCTGCCCGTCGCAGGCGTTGCTGGCGCCGATGCCGATGGTCGGGATCGGAATGATCTCGGTGACGCGGCGGGCCAGCGGCTCCGCCACCGCCTCGACCACCACCGAGAACGCGCCCGCCTGCGCGACGGCGCGCGCGTCGTCCTGGATCGGACCCGAACCGTTTTCGCCACGCGCGATCAGCGCCGCCTCTTCCTTGCCCTGCGACTTGAAGCTGCCGAGCGTGTTGATCGACTGCGGCGTGAGGCCGATGTGGCCCATCACCGGAATGCCGCGCTGGGTTAGAAACTCGATCGTCTCCGCCATGCGCGCGCCGCCCTCAAGCTTCACCGCGCCGCAGTGCGTCTCCTTCAGGATGCGCACCGCCGAGCGGAAGGCTTGCTCCTTCGATTCCTCGTATGAACCGAACGGCATGTCGACCACCACCAGCGCCTGCTGCGAACCGCGCATCACCGCGTGCCCCTGCAGGATCATCATGTCGAGCGTCACCGGCACCGTGGTTTCGAAGCCGTGCATGACGTTGCCGAGCGAGTCGCCGACGAGAATGACATCGCAGTAGCGATCGACCAGCGATGCGGTGTGCGCGTGATACGAGGTCAGCATGACGATCGGATCGCCGCCCTTGCGGGCAAGGATATCGGGTGCGCTTTTGCGCTTGATCTTGGATTGAACGGACATCTTATGCTCCGACGACCGGCACGCCGATCACGACAGGATGGAAGGCAAAGGCGAGTGCGAGATAGACCACGATGCCGACGGCAACCGCGATGAGATCGTTCTGAACGCCGCCGACCGGAATCGGCGGCCCGCCGGCGTCAGTGCGATGCTTCAGCGAAATGCGGTCGTAGACCGCCCACGCCAGAAACGAACCGAACAGGATGATCGAGCCGAGGTCGCCGTTGGCGATGAGATGCCCGAGCGCCCACAGCTTCACGGCTGCTAGCATCGGGTGCTTCAGTATCGTGTAGATGCGGCCGCGGATGTAGGCAGCGACGATCATGATCGCGGCTGGCAGCATCAGCGCGAGGGTGAGATGCTTGAACGCTGTCGGCGGATACCAGACGTTGATCCAGCCGTTGGCGCGGTAGTGCGCGTAACCCCACACGATCAGCGCCAGCCCCGCGAGTGATACCGCCGTGTAGATCAGCTTGTAGCCCGGCTCGCCCAGGGTCGCGATTGCCGACGCACGCGCTTCGCGCATCGTCGTGAAAACGTGAGCGCTGAAGAACAGCGCCAGTCCCAGCACCATCAGCGCCAAGCCCATCGTCACCCCTACCCGCAGCCGAACTCTTGCCCCGGTATCATCATTGGGGTGCGGCATGCAATGCCGCGCCCGCATGGCCGTCTGCGATTGCTGCTCGCTCACATGGGCATTGGCGCGCCCCGGAACAAGCTTTATGAAAAAGCCTATGAAAAGCTTTTTCGTACTCGCCGCCGCACTTGCATTCACCTCAAGTGTACCTGCCGCCGCGCAGGAGTGGCCCTCGAAGCCGGTCCGGTTGATCGTGCCGTATGCGGCGGGCTCGACCCCCGACATCGTCGGGCGAATTCTCGCGGAGAATCTGCAAGCGAAGCATCCCGGCATCAACGTGATCGTGGAAAATCGCACCGGCGCGGGCGGCAACACCGGCACTGACGCGGTCGCCAAGGCCGAGCCCGACGGCGCGACCATCGGCATTTCGCTCGGCGGACCGCTCGCGATCAACACGCTGCTGTTCTCGAAGCTGCCCTATGACCCGGCGAAGGACATTGCCCCGATCACGATGCTGACCACGCTGCCGAGCGTGCTGGTGGTGCCGGCAAGCCTTGGCGTGAACTCGGTCGCCGAATTCGTGGCGCTGGTGAAGCGCGATCCGGCGAAGGTCGCCTTCGGCTCGATCGGCCCCGGATCGCTGTCGCACCTCACCATGGAAGCGATCGCGCAGCGCGCGGGCGCAAAGCTCGTGCATATCCCGTATGGCGGCTCCGCGCAGGCGGTCACGGCCGTGATCCGCGGCGACGTGCAGGCCGCCTGCCTGCCCGCGATTTCGGTAACGCCGCAGCTCGCGACCGGTGCGGTGAAGATTCTCGCCGTCGCGACGGGCAAACGTTCGCCGCACCTTCCCGACGTGCCAACGCTAAAGGAAAGCGGCATCGAGGTGGAATCCGACGCCTGGAACGCGCTGATCGCGCCCGCTGGCACGCCACGTCCGGTCATCGACAAGATCAACGCCGAGGTGCGCGAGATTCTGGGTAAGCCGGAGGTACGCGCGAAGCTGAAGCTTCAGCTGATCGATGCGGCGCCGTCCTCGCCCGAGGAACTGCGCGCGCGGATCGATGCTGAGATCAAGCTCTGGGCCGACGTCATCAAGGCGGCGGACGTGAAGATCAACTAACTCGCGACTGCGGCCCGCCAGCGCGCATCGCGCAACGATGGCCGCCGGTGCAGCCGGCGATCGAGCAGCGCACGCGCCTTGTCCGCCTCGCCGCTCTTCATCAGCGCCATCAGCAACGTGTCCTCGATCATCTCGCGCTGGGCGTGGCTGCCGCCGATCCGCACCACCTCATTCTCTAGCGGCGCGAGAGTCCGCGCGCATTCCGCATAGTCGCCGCCGGCGAAGGCCCGGACCGCGCGGCAGATCGCAGGCACGACAGCGCCGGCCGCGAGCTTGCCGTCGCCCAGCCGCTTCTCCAACGCCGCGATGCGCTGCTCGAGTCCCGCGGCATTGCCGGTCGCGGCAGCGACCAGCGCCATGTGGACGTCGGCAAATGTCACGCCCGCGTTCGGAAACGAGCGCTCCGCATGCACGGCCGCATCGTTCCAGACATCCGCCGGCACCGCGTGCCCTTCTACCGCCATCCGCCACAGCAGCGACGCAGCATCCGTGACCGAATTGATCGGCGGCGCGGTGGTGACATTCGGCTGGATGCGATCGCTGTAGATTGCGAGCGCCCGCGCCGCGTCGCCATGCTCCAGCGCCGCCAGCGCCTAGTGCCAGGAAATGTGGCCGTGCAGGATGCCGGAACGTTCATAGCTTGGCAGCCAGCCGGCGATCAGCGCCTCCGCATCCGCTGTCGAGCCGTCCTCGAACATCGCGTGTGCCAGTGCATGCGCGGCATTGGCATTGGCTCGGCGTTTCTCGAAGCCCTGCTCCGTGAGCGCGCGCCCCCGCCGCACGTCGTTGTTCTCGGTCAGCGACCAGCCGAGATAGGTGAGAAACCACCAGTCGTCGCCGTAGTGGCGCGCATGCTTCTCGCAGAGATCGACGCGCGCCTGATCGTGATCGGCCATGCCCGAGAACGCGAACAGGCCGAAAGCGCCGAGCGGCAGCGACAGGATCAGCGCATCGCGCGGCCACTGTTCGAGATGCGCGAGCGCGTTCGTCAGCGATTTCGCCGGTTGACCTTCCATGCCGAGCGCTAGCGCCTCGACATGGCTTGTCTCGCGTTCGGTTCCGCGACGCGCAACGAGTTCGCGTGCGCTGGTGACGCAGGCACGCGCGGCCTGCGCTTCGGCATAGAAAAAATGCACGCGGGCACGCGCGATGTGCGCCAGTGCGAAGTCCGGATCGGCGGCGATCGCCGCATCGAACGCCTCGCCCGCGCCGGGCCACGCTGCGAGCCCAAGATCGATGCCCTCGCGATAATGCGCGGCGGCAGTATCGGATGCAGTCGAGAGCGGCAGGCCGTAGCGATCGTGACAGGTCATTGGCGGTTCCGTCCGGTGAGACGCAGAGCATGCATCGGCAATACGCATGGAGGCAACTGCAACCATTGCCGGGACGCGGATTTGACATCGCGCTTCACTGGCCGCTAGACGCGCGCGCTTGACCCTTCGCAATTGCTCGGCCAACCTGATGCCAACAGACAAGAACCGTGCCGGAGAAACAAGATGTCCGAGACTTACGCCTACGAGCGCAGCCACGATATCCTGATCGATGCGCCGCCCGCCGCCGTCCTCGACTATGTTAGCAATCCGCAGTCCTGGCCGGAATGGATCGCCGCCTCGCATCACATCGACAGCCCGAACCGGCCGATGCAGAAAAGTGAGACGTTTCACGAGAAGTGGCACACGCGCACCGGCGAAGTATCACTCGACTGGGTCGTACTTGATCGCGTGCAGCCGAAGCTCTGGAAGGCCACCGCCAACACCGATTTCATCGGACCGATCGTTTGCACCTACACCTGCGAGGAAATTGCGGGCGCGACGCGTTTCACGCGCACGATCGCCAATCCGGAGCGCAAGAAGCCGCCGACCGACGATCAGATCCGCCGCATCGATGAAGAAGCGGCGCTCGCGCTCGCCAACATCAAGAAGAATGTCGAGGCGCTGAAGATCGCTCGCGCAGTCTGAGCGACACAGTTTCGGTTGCATTTGTCGCGGTGTTTATCGATCGCACGCCTCGATGAGGCTGGCGGCGGGCGTCCGTGCCGCATATCTTTCACAATGCACGCTTGAGTCGGCTGCTTCTCTGAACGCATCGCTGGTTCCAATGAAACGACGCCTGACAATCCTTCGCGTCGCTGCGCTTGCGGTGCTCACCGTTGCGGGCGGCTGCGTCAAGGAAGAAGAGCTGACGGCGGAGCAGAAGGTGTGCGTCGCCGAACTTTATCCGACTTACGATCCCAAGCGGACCGACGCCTGCGTCAAGGTGTGCAAGACCTGCAAGAAGGGCAATACGGTGACGTGCAACACCTCGTGCCGCCTGCGCGGCGCGACATAAGCCTGTCATTCTCGGAAGCGAGCATTGAAAACTACAACGCCGCCCTCACCCTGGGTGAAAGCGGCGCTTCGAGCTAGATCGCCATTACATCCGTGGCGATCCGCTTTAAGGCGCGACGCGGATTCGCGTTGCACCCTTTGAATATGCTCCAACATCATGACCGCATCATGTCAGAGGTGGCCACCTCGACAGGAATCAGTGCGGCACCCCGCCGCACACACAAGCCGGTTCCTCATCGGCCGATGGCACGGTTATCCACATAGCGAATGTTGATCGGTTTGCCGGCGATCGCGTTGCCGAGCGCTTTCGTTAACGGCAGCGGCACACACCGTGCCAGCGCCTCGTCGATGGCGCTGCGATAGCGTCCTATCTCCTCGTTCGTCGCGCCCGGCGTCGCGTAAGTCACGACCGGCGTCGCGATGATCTCGCCCGAGCGTCTGAACGCAAACCGCACAGACATCTGCATTCCCTCGCGCGCGTCGTCCGGCGATGGCGGCGCCCAGCACGAGCGCAGCGCCGCGTAGAGATCGGCAAGCGTGTTCAGATCGTGGTCCGGTTTGCGATACTTGCCGGCGTCGGCCGGCTTCGGCGTGCTCTCGATCGTCAGCCGCAGGTCGCCGCTGCCATAGGGAAACGGCAGATCCGGTACGCACGGCCCGTCGTTGAACACCCCGCAGAACGAGGGCGTGCATGGTCCCTCGCCGAGCACGCTGCACGGCGGCCGCGAGAACGGCGCCGAGTTCAAAGGATCGCCGGCATGCAGCGGTGTGGTAAGAACCATTGCGAATATGAGCGCAGTCAATCGCCCGGCATGGGACATCGCGATCTCCCGTTGCTTCAACAACGTAGGAGACGGCCGATCGGGTTCAAGTGAGTGAGCTGATTAAGCCGCGAGATATTGCTTGATGGCGGCGATTTCGGCCGGCTTCCAGTTCAGCGGCCGGTAAAGGATATGCGTCAGATCGGCTTCGAACTTGGTCCGGATCGCTTCCTTGCCGAGCTCGCGGACAACCACCGGCTCGCGCTTCTCGAACGCGCGATTGGCGACGGCGGAGATGGCCCAATGCATGTTGCGCATCAGGACGCCGGAGGGCTTACCGATCCATTGAGCGGCAAGCTTCTCCTGCAACCGTGCAAGGCCTTCGACGAAATAGACCGGCCCGGACTCGATGACCTTGAGGTCAAGCCGTTCCGGCCATTCGGCGATCGCTGTTTCAAACAGATGGTCAAAATCAGGCATAGGCAATATCCGCGGCAGTAACCGCAGGGCGACTTTACCCCGCGGGTCCCGTGGAGCCTACCCCTTCTTCTTCACATCCTTAATGTTGGAGAACTCGATCCCCTCGGCGCGCTCGCGCGTATAGCCAAGGTAGAACTCGTTTTTCGCGAGGAAAACCGGGTCGCCATCGACGTCATCCGCGACGCCGGAGCCATTTGCGGCGACAAAGGCGTCGAGCTTCTTGCGGTCGTCCGAGGAGATCCAGCGCGCCAGCGAGAACTCGCTGATCTCGAAATCGACCGGCAGGCCGTACTCCGCGTCAAGCCGCGCCTTCAGCACGTCGAGCTGCAACTGCCCGACGACGCCGACCAGCGCCGGGGCGCCGTCGCGCGGACGGAACACCTGCACGACGCCCTCCTCCGACATCTGCTGCAAGGCTTCCTTGAGCTTCTTTGCCTTCATCGCGTCCGTTAGCCGCACGCGGCGCAGGATTTCCGGTGCGAACGACGGCACGCCGACGAAAACAATGTCTTCACCTTCGGTCAGCGTATCACCGATGCGCAGACTTCCATGGTTCGGAATGCCGACCACGTCGCCCGCATAAGCCTCGTCCGCCACGGCGCGATCCTGCGCGAAGAAGAACTGCGGCGACGACAGCGGCATCGGCTTGCCGGTGCGCACGAGCTTCGCTTTCATGCCGCGCGTCAGCTTGCCCGAACACAGCCGCGCGAATGCGATGCGGTCGCGATGGTTCGGGTCCATGTTCGCCTGGATCTTGAACACGAAGGCCGACATCTTCGCCTCGTCTGCCTCGACCTTGCGCGCGGCGGCCTCCTGCGCGCGCGGCGGCGGCGCATATTTGCCGAGCCCTTCGAGCAGATCGCCGACGCCGAAGTTGCGCAGCGCCGACCCGAAGAACACCGGCGTCAGGTGGCCTTCGCGGAAGGCTTCAATTTCGAAAGGCTTGCAGGCTTCGGAAACGAGCGCGAGCTCTTCCTTCACGGCAGCAACGTCGAGATTGGCGTTGCGGCCGCCAAGCTCTTCGATGGCGATCTGCTCGGCCCCGCCGGTCTTGGCCCCGCCGCCCTCGAGCAGACGGATGCCGCCGGTCGCGATGTCGTAGGTGCCGAGGAAGTCGCGCCCGCGCCCGACTGGCCACGTCATCGGCGTGGTGTCGAGCGCCAGCGTCTTCTCGATCTCGTCCATCAGGTCGAACGGGTCGCGGCTCTCGCGATCCATCTTGTTGATGAAGGTGATGATCGGGATGTCGCGCAGGCGGCAGACCTCGAACAGCTTGCGGGTGCGCGCCTCGATGCCCTTGGCGGCGTCGATCACCATCACGGCGGAGTCGACCGCGGTCAGCGTACGATACGTGTCCTCCGAGAAGTCCTCGTGGCCGGGCGTATCGAGCAGGTTGAAGACGAGGCCGTCGAACTCGAACGTCATCACCGAGGTGACGACCGAGATGCCGCGCTCGCGCTCGATCTTCATCCAGTCCGAGCGGGTGTTGCGGCGCTCGCCCTTCGCCTTCACTTGCCCGGCCAGATTGATGGCACCACCGAACAGCAGCAGCTTTTCCGTTAGCGTCGTCTTGCCCGCGTCCGGATGCGAGATGATCGCAAACGTGCGCCGACGCGCGACCTCGGCTTTCAGCGAGGATGCGGGCGCACTGGCGGTTGCGGGCGTGGCAAGATCGGTCACGGGCTTGAATCGCATTCTCAGGATTGGCCCGCGTGTCGCAAAGAAAGGCGGCGGGATCAAGGGCCTCCGGCGTGGCTTATGGCGCGAAGGACATGGCTTCCTAGCATGGCGCTCTGCGCCCGGCGCAGAAAGATGCACTAGCATCTTTCTTGAATGACACCTAGATCGAAGGTGTCACTGAAATGGGAGCAGAATCGATGGCGTGGACGATCCTCTTTATTGCTGGCCTGTTGGAAATCGGCTGGGCCATCGGCCTCAAATACACGGAAGGCTTCACCAAGCTGGTTCCGTCCGTCCTGACGCTCGTCAGCATGACGGCCAGCGTCATCCTGCTCGGCATCGCGCTGAAGACCATCCCGGTCGGCACCGGCTATGCGGTCTGGACCGGCATCGGCTCGGTCGGAACGGCGATCCTCGGCATCTACCTCTTTGGCGATCCCGCCACTGCAATGCGCCTCGCCTGTATCGGCCTGATCGTCGCCGGTATCATCGGCCTCAAGGTCGTGACCTGATCCGGCGCGTATTTTTGGACACTCGCTAGCGCAGAAGCTGCACGATCCCGTAAGTCACCGCCGCAATCGCGGCCGACGCCGGAATGGTGATCACCCACGCATAGACGATCGAGCTCGCGACGTTCCAGCGCACGGCGGATGAGCGCTTGGCAGCGCCGACACCGATGATCGATCCGGTGATGGTGTGGGTCGTTGAAACCGGCACGCCGAGCCATGTCGCGGCGAACAGCGTCGCCGCGCCGCCGGTTTCGGCGCAGAAGCCCTGCATCGGCGTCAGCTTGGTGATGCGCAAACCCATGGTGCGCACGATGCGCCAGCCGCCCATCAGGGTGCCGAGCCCCATCGCCGCCTGGCATGAGATCACGACCCAGAAGGGCACGCTGAATTCCGAACCGAGATAGCCTTGCGAGAACAGCAGCACGGCAATGATGCCCATGGTTTTCTGTGCATCGTTGGCGCCGTGACCGAGAGAATAGAGCGAGGCCGAGACGAACTGCAACACGCGGAAGGCGCGATCGACCGCGAACGGGGTCGATCGCACCGATAGCCACGACACGATCCACACCAGCACCAGCGCCAGCAGGAAGCCGACCAGCGGCGACAGAACGATCGCGAGCAGCGTCTTGCTGAGGCCGGTCCAGACCATGGCCGAGAAGCCGGCCTTGGCGACGCCGCCGCCGACAAGTCCGCCGATCAGCGCATGCGAGCTGCTCGAGGGAATACCGAGCCACCACGTGATCAGATTCCACGCGATCGCGCCGACAAGCGCGGCAAAGATCACGGACGGATCGACCACGCCGGGGTCGATGATGCCCGTGCCCAGTGTCTGCGCGACATGGAGACCGAAGAACAGAAACGCGATGAAGTTGAAGAACGCTGCCCACGCGACCGCATACTGCGGCCGCAGCACACGGGTCGAGACGATGGTCGCGATGGAGTTGGCGGCGTCGTGGAGACCGTTCAGGAAATCGAACAGCAGCGCAACCCCGATCAGCGCGATCAGGATTGGGAGGGTCAGCGAGGCGTCCACGGCGACCTCTCGCAGGTGAGCATGATCTGGACCGGAAACCGGGCCCCGCGTTTCGGGATCATGCCTACACCTGTTCGATCAGGATGCTGTTGATCTCGTTGGCGACATCGTCGAAGCGGTCTGACACCTTTTCGAGATGCTTGTAGATCTCGTTGCCGACGATGAAGTCGATGGCATTGGCGTCGCGATGCTTCAGGTAAAGCTCCTTCAGCCCGATATCGTGCAGGTCGTCGACGCGGCCTTCCAGCTTGGTCAGTTCCTCGGTGATCGAGTTGAGAAGCGAGACATTGTCGCCGATCGCGGTCATCAGCGGGATCGCGCGCTGCACGAGATTGGCGCACTCGATGAGAAGCTTGCCGATTTCGCGCATCGGCGGCTCGAACTCCCTCACCTCGAACAGCAGCACGGCCTTGGCGGTCTGCTGCATCTGATCGATGGCGTCGTCCATCGAGGTGATCAGGTTCTTGATGTCGACCCGGTCGAATGGCGTGATGAAGGTCCGGCGCACGGCCGTCAGCACTTCGCGGGTGATATTGTCCGCCTCATGCTCGAACTGATTGATGCGCTGGCAGTGGAGAACCGTATCCTCCCCGCCCTTCAGCATGTCCTGCAGCGCGCCGGCGCCTTGCACCACCGTCTGGGAATGTTGGGCAAACATGTCGAAGAACCGCTCCTCCCGCGGGAGAAGCGCTCGAAACCAGCGAAGCAGCATCAACCTGAACCCCCGGCAAAACGGCTATGTCACAAAACTGTCATAGACCATTCCGGCCGGGATGAGCCGCACAAGCGGCTCCCGTGGCGCGTCATCCACTGCTTTCTGGCTATCCCGCTTTACAGCGACCGTTTGAAGTAATGGCCGATCTCGCCGATCACGCCGCGGCGGAAGGTCAGCACGCAGACAACGAAGATCACGCCCTGGATCACCAGCACCCACTGGCCGAAGCTCGCCAGATACTGCTGCATGGCGATGATGATGAAGGCGCCGACCACCGGCCCGAACACGGTGCCGAGACCGCCGACGAGTGCGATCAGCACCACCTCGCCCGACATGGTCCAGTGGACGTCGGTGAGTGAGGCGTTCTGCGCGACGAAAACCTTCACCGCTCCGGCAAGGCCCACGAGGCCCGCCGATAGGACAAACGCCATCAGCTTGTATTGGTCGGCCTTGTAACCCAGCGAAATCGCCCGCGGCTCGTTCTCGCGGATCGCTTTCAGCACCTCGCCGAAAGGTGAGTTGATGGTGCGATAGATCACGAGGAAACCGAGCAGGAAGAAGGCCAGCACCACGTAGTAAAGCGTGATCGGCTTCGACAGGTCGATGAAGCCGAACAACATGCCCTGCGGCACACCCTGGATGCCGTCTTCGCCGTGGGTGAACGGCGCTTGCAGATAGATGAAGTAGATGAGCTGCGACAGCGCCAGCGTGATCATCGAGAAGTAGATGCCCTGGCGGCGGATCGCGATCAGGCCCGTGATGAGGCCAAGCGCGGCAGAGGCTCCGACGCCGAGCACGATGCCGATTTCCGGGCTGACGCCCCACACTTTCAGCGCATGCGCCGTGACGTAGCCGGCGGTGCCGAGGAACATGGCATGGCCGAACGACAGCAATCCGCCGTAACCGATCAAGAGATTGAATGCGCATCCGAACAGCGCGAAGCACAGCGCTTGCATGACGAAGAACGGATAAATGCCGGAGAACGGAACTGCGACCAGCAGCGCCGTCATCACGAGGAAGGCCCACATTTCGTCGCGCATCAGCGCGTTCGGTTTGGCGTTGCCGGCGGAGGATGTCGAGAGAGTTGTCATTTTATTAAGCCGCCCGTCCTGTCAGTCCGGTGGGTTTCACCAGCAGCACAAGCACCATCAGAACGAAGACGACGGTGTTGGATGCTTCGGGGTAGAAGTACTTGGTCAGGCCCTCGATCACGCCAAGCGCGAAGCCGGTGATGATCGAGCCCATGATCGAGCCCATGCCGCCGATCACGACCACCGCGAACACGACGATGATCAGGTCGGCGCCCATTAGCGGCCGCACCTGGTTGATCGGCGCCGAGAGCACGCCGGCAAGCGCTGCGAGGCCAACACCGAGACCGTAGGTCAAGGTGATCATGCGCGGCACGTTGATGCCGAAGGCGCGCACCAGCGTCGGATTTTCCGTCGCGGCGCGCAGATAGGCGCCAAGCTGGGTTTTCTCGATCATGTACCAGGTCGCCAGACAGACCACGAGGGAGAAGACCACCACCCAGCCGCGATAGATCGGCAGGTACATGAAGCCGAGATTGACACCGCCCTTGAGCAGATCGGGGATCGCGTACGGCAGGCCCGACGATCCGAAATAGTTCTGGAACAGGCCCTGCACGATCAGCGCGATGCCGAAGGTGAGCAGCAGGCCGTAGAGGTGATCCAGTCCGGTCAGCCATTGCAGCATGGTGCGTTCGAGCAGCACGCCGAACAGGCCGACCACGATCGGCGCGAAGATGAGCGCCCACCAGTAACTGAGGCCCAGATACTGCAACAGGAAGTACGCAACGAACGCACCCATCATGTAGAGCGCGCCGTGCGCGAAATTGATGATGTTCAGCATGCCGAAGATGACGGCGAGGCCGAGGCTGAGCAGCGCGTAGAACGAGCCGTTGATCAAACCAACCAGAAGCTGGGCGTAAAGGGCTTGCATGACGAACGGTCTCTCGTGCTCAGGCTCTTATTATGAGATGAAACGAAAGGCCCGGCAGCGTGTTGCCGCCGGGCCTTCGCAGTTTACTTCTTCAGCAGCGGACAGGTGCTTTCCGACAACGGACGGAAGGCCTTGTCAGCCGGTGTCGTGCCGACGAGCTTGTAGTAGTCCCACGGGCCCTTCGACTCTGCCGGCTTCTTCACTTCGAAGAGGTAAGCCGGGTGAATCTTGCGGCCGTTCGGCTGGATCTCGCCTTTGCCGAACAACGTATCGTCGGTCTTCGTGTTCTTCATCAGCGAGACGACCTTGGCGCCGTCCTTCGGATTGCCGCCATTGGCTTCAAGCACCTTGAAGTAATGGATCAGGCCCGAATAGACGCCCGCCTGCACCATGCTTGGCATGGCCTTCGTCTTTGAACGCTCCGAGAACTTCTTTGCGAAGGCCCGGGTCTGGTCGTTCAGATCCCAGTAGAAGGTCTCGGTGAAGTTCAAACCCTGGGCCACGTTGAGGCCGAGCGAGTGAACGTCGGTGATGAACAGGAGAAGACCGGCGAGCTTCTGGCCGCCCTTCACGATGCCGAACTCTGCAGCCTGCTTGATCGAGTTGGTGGTATCGCCGCCGGCGTTCGAGAGGCCGACGATCTTCGCCTTCGAGGCCTGCGCCTGCAGCAGGAACGACGAGAAGTCGGCGGTGTTGAGCGGATGCTTGACCGCACCGAGGACCTTACCGCCGGCTTTGGTGACAACTGCCGAGGTGTCGCGCTCGAGAGCGTGGCCGAACGCGTAGTCCGCGGTCAGGAAGTACCAGCTGTCGCCGCCTGCCTTCACCAGCGCGTCGCCGGTCGAGTTGGCGAGCATGTAGGTGTCGTAAACCCAGTGGATCGTGTTGGGCGAGCACTGCGCGTTGGTCAGATCCGACGTCGCGGCGCCGGAGTTGATCATGACGACGTTCTTTTCCTTGGCCAGGTTGTTGATCGCAAGACCAACGCCCGAGTTCAGCACGTCGACGAAGATGTCGACCTTCTCGACGTCGATCCATTGACGGCCAATGTTGGTGCCGACGTCTGGCTTGTTCTGGTGGTCGGCCGACACGATGTCGATCTTCCAGCCCTTGGCTGCGAGACCGGAATCCTCGATCGCCATCTGAGCGGCGATCACCGAGCCAGGGCCGCCGAGATCGGCGTAAAGGCCCGACATGTCGGTCAAAACGCCGACCTTGATGTTCTTGTCCTGCGCGACCGCGCCGGTTGCGGCAGCGAGCGCGAGCGCCGTGCCTAGCATCAGTGCAGAGATTTTCTTAGGCATGTGTCCTCCTCAGTACCCCGGTCATTACTTGTGCCGTCACACCCCGAGATAAGTGTGCAGCTTATCCATGTTGGCTTCCAGTTCGGAGTTGGCGAAACCTTCGACGATTTTGCCGTGCTCCATCACATAGAAACGATCAGCGACAGTCGAGGCGAAGCGGAAGTTCTGCTCGACGAGAAGAATTGTGAACCCCTGCTGTTTCAGCCGGGCGATCATCTGGCCGATCTGCTGGATGATGACCGGGGCAAGCCCCTCGGTCGGCTCGTCCAGCATCAAAAAGCGCGCGCCGGTGCGCAGAATGCGGGCGATCGCCAGCATCTGCTGCTCGCCGCCCGAAAGCTTGGTGCCCTGGCTGTTGAGCCGCTCCTTCAGGTTCGGAAACAGCTCGAAGATCTGGTCGAGCGACAGACCGCCCTCGCGCACCTGCGGCGGCAGCATCAGATTCTCGCGCACATCGAGGCTTGCGAAGATGCCGCGCTCCTCAGGACAAAACGCGACACCGAGCCGTGCGATCTTGTCCGACGACGTGCGCGAGATGTCCTGGCCCTCGAACGTCACTGATCCCGTGCGCTTGCCGATGATGCCCATCACCGATTTCAGCGTCGTGGTCTTGCCCGCGCCGTTGCGGCCCAGAAGGGTCACCACCTCACCGCCGTTCACGTTGAAATTGACGCCGTGCAGGATGTGGGATTCGCCGTACCACGCCTCGAGGTTCTCGACCGTGAGGACCGGCCTTTTCGCAGCTTGAGCCGTATTTGCCGTCATCTTCCCGGCCACATTCTGGTTAGCCAAAACCTGGTTAGCCATGTCCTGCTCCCAGATAGGCTTCCTTGACGCGTTCGTCCTTGGTGAGATCGGCGTAGTTGCCTTCGGCCAGCACCTGCCCGCGCGTCAGCACGGTGATGATGTCCGACAGGTGAGCCACGACGCTGAGGTTATGCTCGACCATCAGGATCGTGTACTTCGCCGAGATGCGCTTGATCAGCTCGGAAATCTTGTCGATGTCCTCATGGCCCATGCCGGCCATCGGCTCGTCGAGCAGCATCATTTCCGGATCGAGCGCCAGTGTGGTCGCGATCTCCAGCGCGCGCTTGCGCCCATAGGGCATCTCGACCGCCGTCGTATTCGCAAACTCGTTCAGACCGACATCGTTCAGGAGCTCGTGGGCACGGTCGTTGTAGACATCGAGCACCGACTTGGAGCGCCAGAAGTCAAACGAATTGCCGTGCTGCCGCTGCAACGCGACGCGCACATTCTCCAGCGCCGTCAGATGCGGAAACACCGCCGAAATCTGGAATGAACGCACGAGCCCGAGCCGCGCTACCGCGGCGGGCTTCAAGGCGGTGATGTCCTGCCCCTTGTAAAGAATCTGCCCCTTGGTCGGGGTCAGGAATTTCGTCAGCAGATTGAAGCACGTCGTCTTGCCGGCCCCGTTCGGACCGATCAGCGCGTGAATACTGCCGCGGCGCACCCTCAGACTGACATCGCGGACCGCAACGAAGCCCGCGAACTCCTTGGTCAGGCCATGGGTTTCGAGAATAAACTCATTCGACAATCAAATCCCCCCGGGTCCGGCCTTCCCGCAATATTCCCGCGCGGTAGCCGAATTTTCTGTTTTAACAGCCTGATCCCCCGAGCCTTTATCGAAAGGTCGCGTATCCAGGCAAGCTGCTTCGGCGGCATATTTAGCGCATGCACACCAATGTGCAAGCTGCAATGCTGGGCGTCGATTTTGGACGGGCTGGATCGGTGCCAGCGCGAGCTGCAGATTTCGGCCTTTCATCACTTAACTGCTTCGTTCAGCCACCGGACCATCTCGATTCGAGAACATCGCGGCCAGGGCATGAACGCTGTCTCTCCATTTGAAGTTTCATTTCCTTTGAAGTCTCATTTCAGACGCGTCCCAATCAGCCTAGTGATTCGGATTGCATCCGGATACCGTCCGATGCGACTGTTATAAAGATTCGAGTTACCAGCAGGAAAGCGAAGATGCGTTGTCGTCGCGCATCCCCCGCTGCCGGATACCACGGCGTCGTTCTTTGACGAGGCAAAGCGGTGCACTGACGTGCTTTGCCAATTGCATTCCGCTCCCCGTCGCAGCCGCGGCTGGCACAGCGCTCTTTGTCGGTTGTCAAGTTTGTTCGCATGCGATGCGAGCGTCGTTTTAGCTTCGTGAATTCGCCCGCCGCCTCATACGTATCAGTTGAACGTCGCGGCAAGATATACAGGTCTGGGAAATGAACACCGGGCGGAACGGCGCGTTCGAGAGCAGTGCTCCTTCGGCCGTCAAATCGATCAAACAGCGCGACTTCCTGAATACGTGGCTGCGACTGTATACCCGCGATCAGCAGTTACCTAAATTCGGCGAATTCCAGCCCGAGAGGATGTCGGAGGAAACAGCGGACCTCGTCATTTACCGGGTCGAGAACGACTGCAACCCGCCGCGCGTGATCATCGACAGCGACGGCAGCCGCATGGCGAATGCTTACGGGAAAAGCGGAACCAGCAGCATTGGCGAAAGTCTCGCCGACTACATCGGCCCCAAACTCGCCCCGCTGGTGCTGCCGGTCTACTACGAGTGCATTGCCCGCAAAATGCCCGTGTTCACCATCTCGCGTGTGGTCGACAGCCACGGCCGTCCTGTCGACTATGAACGCTTGCTGCTGCCGTTCTCCGATGCAACCGAAGTCGATCGCATTCTGGCGTCGCTGAAAACCATCAGCGAGGAAGGTTCGTTCGAAATTCGCAACCTGATGCGCACGAACGATGCGCTTCCCATCTATCGTTTGCGCGGCGTGATCGATCGCGATCTGCTTCATGCCCGGCCGGCGCGTAAAAGCGCTTCGGACGACACCATTGAGTTCAGTTGAGTGAATTCGGTTGCAAGTTCGGTTGAAGTATCGATGGCCCGCACGCGCATAATTGAACCTCGAATTCACCAAACCGGCCGCTGCCGCTTTCGCCGTTTCGAATCTCCGGTATGAGTAAGCATCGCCGCCGCATCAGGAATCAAGGGAACCCGCAATGGACTTCACGACCGCGTCTCCGTCGATCGTCAAATCGATCAGGCAGCGCGACTTGTTGAATGCCTGGCTGCTACTGTTCGCAAAGGACCAGCGTCCACCGGACTACGCCAACTATCAGCCCGATCGCTTCGCCGAGGAAATGCCGGATATCTTCCTGTGCACCGTTGACCATGCCGGCGGCACGCCGCGCATCGTCATCGAAGCCGACTGCGCACGCATGTTTCCGGCCTATGGCCCGTCCGGCAAGGGGCAGACGCTCGACGATTACATCGGTCCGAAAACATCGCCGATTGTCGTGCCGGTCTATCACGAATGCATCCGGCTTCAGCGGCCGGTCTATACGGTATCGAAACTCAAGGATATTGGCGGCCACCCGGTCGAATACGAGCGGCTGCTGCTGCCGTTCTCGGATGGCACACGCGTCAATCGCATCATCGCATCGCTGAAAGCGATCAGCGAAGACGGCAGGTTCGAGATCACCAACCTGATGCGCAACGAAGATTCGCCGCCCGTTGCGGTGGTGCGCAGCGTCATCGATCGCGACCTCGTCCTCAACATGCCGGGACGCAAGACGCAGGCGGCCGAGATCGAAATGAGCTAAGCAAGCGGCTAACGCGCAGACTTCTTCGCGCCGATTTCCTTTTCGTAGATTTCCGGCTTGAAGCCGACCACGATCTTGCTGCCGAGCTCCAGCACCGGCCGTTTGATCATCGACGGCTGCGCCAGCATCAGCTTGATCGCCTTCGCTTCCGTCAGGTTCGCCTTGTCGGCGTCGGGCAGCGCGCGGAACGTCGTCCCTGCCCGGTTCAGAACCGTTTCCCAGCCGGCTGTCTCGCACCACTTGACGAGATGCGCCTTGTCGATGCCGACGGCCTTGTAGTCATGGAAGTCGTAAGCGACGCCGTGGTTGTCGAGCCAGGCGCGCGCCTTCTTCATCATGTCGCAGTTCTTGATGCCGTAGATCGTCGCGGTTTTCGCCATATCCCTGTCGCCGATGCTTCGCCCTTGCCGTCGCCGGACAATCGCGGCGCAGAGTGCCCGCTGTCACGCACGCGGACAAGCGCGCGACTGTGGACAATACGCTTACGATGGCGTGCAACGCGCGCCGGCCGGTACAGCCTCGATCGGCGGCGTCTCAACCGCCTGCCCCAGCGCGCTCGCGATCAGTGCGCCCACCGCCATGTCGTCTTCCTGCCCGAAGCCGTGGTGCAGGATGCGCCCGTCGCGCCCGATCAGCACCGACGATGGCGTGCCTTGCAGACCGTAGCGCTGCATTGTCACCGGCAGCGGCGTGCCTTCCCCCGCCTGATCGACGCCGATCGGAAACGACAGCCGGTATTCGTGGATGAACGCTTCGAGCGACACCGGCGTCATCGCCGCGTGATGTTCGAACACCGTATGCAGGCCGATCACCTGCAGATCGGTGTTGCGAAACATCCGGTGCGCGCGCTCCGCCTGCGGCGTGCCGTGCGATACGCAGCCGGGACACAGCATCTGGAATGCATGCAGCAGAACCACGCGGCCGCGCAGGCCAGCCAGCGTCAGCGGCTCTTTCGTGTTGAACCAGCGCGACACCGCCAACTCGGGCGCGCGATTGCTATCGGTCATCGAATGCCCTCACATCGATTTTAATCCAGCGATCCATTCGACAAACAGCGCCGTTCCTGCGTCCCGCAACTTCGCGCCATGCCGCGCGGCGTCGCGGCGCAGATCCTCCGGACGCAACCCGGTGACGGCGATCTCGCACGCATGGCCGATCAGCCAGCGCTCGATCT
>JBEIPX010000408.1:0-3283 GCA_040376815.1 Bradyrhizobiaceae bacterium | reverse complement strand
GGCGTCGGCAAGATTCCGGAAGCTATCGTTTCAAACCTCGGGCATCTGAAGAATCTCGGCATTCACTCCGGGCTGATCAACGACGTGACGGTCGATCTGATCGAGCGCGGCGTGATCACCAACACCGTGAAGGGCATCGACGCGGGAATATCCGTGAGCAACCAGCTGATCGGCACGCGCAGGCTTTACGATCATGCGCACGATAACCCGGCGATCGCGGTGCGGCCGACGTCCTATACCCACGGCCATGACGTGCTGAGGCAGGTGAAGCGGCTGGTTGCAATCAATTCGGCGATCGAGGTCGGACTGGACGGGAGTGTGAACGCGCAAGCCGTCAACGGCGTTGCGGTGGGCGGCATCGGCGGCCAGCTCGATTTCGTGCGGGGTGCAAATGTATCTGCGGGCGGGCGAGCGATCATCGCCTTACCCGCGGCATCCAAGGGCAAGAGCCGGATCGTGCCGCACGTCGAGACAGTGACCACGCCTGCCGCAGCAGCCGATGCCATTGTTACTGAATTTGGCGTCGCCGAGCTGCGCGACTGTGATTCCACGGAGCGGACGAAACGGCTGATTGCCGTCGCCGCGCCGGAGTATCGCGAGATGCTGTCACGCGCAGCTTTCAGCGCCCGCAAAGATGGTGTTAAGTAACGCAAAATCGGAGGAAACGATGCCCGGGCTTTATTTCGAAGAATTTCACGTCGGCCAGGAATTCCATCACGCATTCAGCCGCACCGTGACGGAAATGGACAACACCATGTTCAGCCTGCTGACCATGAATCCGCAGCCGCTGCATCTCGATGCGCACTTCTCCGAGAACACCGAATTCGGCCAGCGCCTGTTCAACAGCATCTACACGCTCGGCATCATGATCGGCATGTCGGTCTATGACACGACGCTCGGCACCACGATCGGCAACCTCGGCATGACCGAGGTGAAATTTCCGAAGCCGGTGTTTCACGGCGATACGCTGAAAGCGCACACCAAGGTGATCGCAGTGAGACCGAGCAAGTCGCGGCCGGGGCAGGGCATCGTCGAGTTCGAGCACACCTGCACCAACCAGCGCGGCGAGGTGGTGGCGGTTTGCCGGCGCTCCGGCCTGATGCGCGGCAAGAAAGAGGGTTAAGCGATGCGTTCGTTTCTATTCGTTCCCGGTGACAGCACCCGCAAATATGAGAGCGCCAAGAAGACGGCGGCCGATGCGCTGATCCTCGATCTCGAAGATTCGATCGCCCCGGACCAGAAAGCAACGGCGCGCGAGATCACGCTCGGCATGCTGAAGGATGGCGGGCGGCAGGCCAGCAAGAAGTACTACGTGCGCGTCAACGCGCTCGACACCGGGATGACGTGCATCGATCTCGCCGCGATCATGTCCGGCAAGCCGGACGGCATCGTGCTGCCGAAGTGCGCGGGCGCCGAAGACATCAACCAGCTCGCGTTCTATCTCGATGCGTTCGAAGCGGCGCACGGCATCGACAACGGCTTCACGCGCATCGTTCCGGTCGCGACCGAAACGGCGGATGCCGTGTTCAAGCTCGCGAACTTCAAGGGTGCGAGTCCGCGCCTGTGGGGCATGATGTGGGGTGCGGAAGATCTCGCGGCGTCGCTCGGCGCCTCGCAGAACCGCATCGATGGCAAGATTTACGGGCCGTTCATGCTGGCGCGCAATCTGTGCCTGATCAGCGCGGTTGCTGCCGGCGTGGTGCCGATCGATACGATCTACGCCGATCTCGACAATCTCGCAGGTCTCGAGGAAGAGGCGATCGAAGCGCGACGCGATGGTTTCCTCTCCAAAGCCGTGATTCATCCGAAGCACGTCGATGTCGTCAACAAGGCGTTCATGCCGACGGAGCAGGAGATCGCGCATTCCCGCAAGATCATCGCCGCCTTCGAGCAGAATCCGGAAGCGGGTGTGGTGCGTATCGACGGCAAGATGGTCGACAAGCCGCATCTCCGCGCAGCCCTGAAGATTTTGGCGCAGGCAGGCCTGGGGTAGCGGTGATATTTGCTTCTTCGTCACACGCGGGCTTGACCCGCGTGTCCATCTTTCGAAAGCTGGATTGTCGGGTCAAACCCGGCAATGGCGAAACCTGCGTTCCAATTTATCAATCCTGATAATTCGGCACCGATTAAATTTCCGCAACGTCTTCGTTGTGCCACGGCACAGGCGTAAGCTCCGCGCGAGTCCATCGCACGGAGGTCTTGCGCCATGACGGTTTACAGCGGCCCGGTGTTCGACATGGCGGCGAAGCAGTTCGGCGTGATCGCCGACTACCTCGAAATTCCTTTTGACGAGCGTGATCGTCTGCTGCTGCCGAAGCGCGGGATCACCGTCTCCTGTCCAATCCATCGCGACGACGGCACGACGGCGGTGTTCGAAGGCTATCGCGTCCAGCATCACCTCACATTGGGTCCGACCAAAGGCGGCACGCGGTTTGCGAGCAGCGTCGACCTCGGCGAGGTGGCAGCGCTCGCGATCTGGATGAGCTGGAAATGCGCGCTCGCGGGCTTGCCGTATGGCGGCGCGAAGGGCGGCATCTGCGTCGATCCATCGACACTGTCGCGGCATGAGCTCGAAAATCTTTCGCGCCGTTACATGCAGGAGATGATCCCGTTCGTTGGACCGCACACCGACGTGATGGCGCCTGACATGGGTACCAACGAGCAGGTGATGGCGTGGTTCATGGATACGTACTCCATGTATCAGGGCAAGACCGTCACCGAGATCGTCACCGGCAAGCCGGTCAGTGCGGGCGGAACACTGGGCCGGCGTGAAGCGACCGGGCGGGGCGTCGTGCATCTCGCTGTTCGCGTGCTGAAGGAGCTGTCGATCAGTCTTTCGGATGCGACGGCGGTGGTGCAGGGGTTCGGTAACGTCGGCTCCATCTCTGCGTCGGAACTGTTCCGGCTCGGCGTCAAGGTCGTCGCGGTGAGCGATCACACCTGCGCGCTTCACAATGCGGCGGGTCTCGATATTCCAGCGCTGATTGCGCACACGTCGGCGCACGGCGTGCTGAAGGGCTTCTCGAACGAGCTGCAAATCGATCCAGCGAGCTTGCTGACCATTCCCTGCGACGTACTCGTTCCGGCGGCGATGGAGCGGGTGATCGATGCAAAAGTTGCGGAGAATCTGAAGTGCCGCGTCATCGCCGAGGGCGCCAACGGGCCGACCACGCCGGAGGCCGATCTGATCCTGGAACAGCGGCAGGATGAAATCTTCGTGCTGCCGGACATTCTCTGCAACTCCGGCGGCGTGGTGGTGAGCTATTTCGAGTGGGTGCAGGAT